>CAMKZP010000269.1 GCA_946477805.1 uncultured Enterobacter sp. | reverse complement strand
ACCTTGGCAAGGTCGTGCTCTACCAACTGAGCTATTCCCGCAAATCTGCACTGCTTTTGTTGCTGTCGTAACGCGTAATTCTCTGTCGTTACGGGAGGCGCATTATACGAGAAATCCTTTTAGCTGCAACCCCCCTGAAAGCGATTTTTTTGAAATTCAGTTCAAGTGATGGAATATTCGTCGCTTTGCGCGTTTTTACACCATTTTCATGGACTGCAGGCCGGGAAAGGCACAGACGCCGCCCGGCAAGTCCCTGAATCAGAGATTAATAAAGTTTTCGCGGTAGTACGCCAGCTCCGCCACGGATTCCCGAATGTCGTCCATCGCCTGGTGTGTTCCCTGCTTTTTAAAGCCGTCGAGAATTTCTGGCTTCCAGCGGCGCGCCAGCTCTTTCAGGGTGCTGACATCCAGGTAGCGGTAGTGGAAGTAAGACTCCAGCTCGGGCATATACTTAAACAGGAAGCGACGATCCTGGCCGATGCTGTTGCCGCAGATAGGCGATTTGCCCGCCGGAACCCACTCTTTCAGGAACGCAATGGTCGCCAGCTCCGCCTCGCGGTCGCCCTGGGTGCTGGCCTTCACGCGTTCCACCAGGCCGCTGCCCGTATGGGTGCGCACGTTCCAGTCATCCATCAGCGCCAGCTGGTCGTCAGACTGATGCACCGCAATCGTTGGCCCTTCCGCCAGAATATTCAGGTTTGCATCGGTGACCAGCGTAGCAATCTCTATAATGCGATCGCGCTCGGGATCCAGCCCGGTCATTTCAAGATCGATCCAAATCAGGTTGTTTTCATCCGCGCTCATGTTATTTTCCACCCTTCTCGCATAACCGGCTGTAGCAGGTTAACTAGTATTAATTAGAGTGTATCATAGAGGTTTTGCCCACTATGGGCGACCAGGAGCCAGCGCGATTGAGTAAAAATAAACTCTCCAAAGGGCAGCAGCGCCGCGTAAACGCCAATCACCAGCGCCGTCTTAAAACCACTTCGGAGAAGCCGGATTACGACGACAACCTGTTTGGCGAAACGACCGAAGGGGTGGTGATCAGCCGTTTTGGTATGCATGCCGATGTCGAATCCGCCGACGGGGCTATCCACCGTTGCAACATTCGTCGCACCATCCGTTCGCTGGTAACCGGTGACCGCGTGGTCTGGCGGCCCGGTAAAGAAGCAGCTGAAGGGGTAACGGTAAAAGGCATCGTTGAAGCCGTGCATGAACGCACGTCGGTGCTCACCCGTCCCGACTTCTACGACGGCGTGAAGCCCATTGCGGCCAATATTAACCAGATCGTCATCGTTTCGGCGATTTTGCCCGAGCTTTCGCTCAATATCATCGACCGCTATCTCGTCGCCTGCGAAACGCTGCAGGTTGAACCGATCATCGTGCTAAACAAAATCGATCTGCTGGACGACGACGGCATGGCCTTCGTAAATGAGCAGATGGATATCTACCGCAAGATCGGTTATCGCGTGCTAATGGTCTCCAGCCACACTAAAGACGGCCTGAAACCGTTAGAAGAGGCGCTGACCGACCGTATCAGCATCTTTGCGGGCCAGTCTGGCGTAGGTAAATCAAGCCTGCTGAATAACCTTCTCGGCCTCCAGCAGGAGATCCTGACCAACGATGTGTCCAACGTCTCCGGCCTGGGCCAGCACACCACCACCGCCTCGCGGCTGTATCACTTCCCGCACGGCGGCGACGTGATTGACTCCCCGGGCGTGCGTGAGTTCGGCTTATGGCACCTTGAGCCGGAACAAATCTTCAACGGATTTGTCGAATTCCATGACTATTTAGGCGCCTGCAAGTACCGCGACTGTAAACACGATAACGACCCGGGCTGCGCTATCCGCGAAGCGGTCGAGAACGGTGAAATAGCAGAGACCCGCTTCGAGAACTACCACCGTATTCTGGAAAGTATGGAAGACGTAAAAACGCGTAAAAACTTTTCTGATTCGGATAACTGACAACTAAGCTAAGCATCGCTAAAATCGTCCCCTTTTTTCAGGTTCCGGCTGCGTCAGGCCGGATCAGGAACGACAAAACAATGGCCTGGAGGCTACCTTGTTAAACTCATTTAAACTTTCGCTTCAATACATTCTGCCAAAACTGTGGCTCACTCGCCTGGCGGGCTGGGGCGCGAGCAAACGAGCGGGCTGGCTGACCAAACTGGTCATCGACCTGTTTGTGAAATACTACAAGGTCGACATGAAGGAAGCGCAGAAGCCGGACACCGCCAGCTATCGCACCTTCAACGAATTCTTCGTTCGCCCGCTGCGTGACGAAGTGCGCCCGTTAAATACCGACCCGAACGTGCTGGTGATGCCCGCTGACGGCGTCATCAGCCAGCTGGGGAAAATTGAAGACGACAAAATTCTGCAGGCGAAAGGCCATAACTACAGCCTGGAAGCGCTGCTCGCGGGTAACTACCTGATGGCAGACCTGTTCCGCAACGGTTCCTTCGCCACCACCTACCTCTCTCCGCGCGACTATCACCGCGTTCACATGCCGTGTAACGGCATCCTGCGCGAGATGATCTACGTGCCGGGCGACCTGTTCTCGGTAAACCACCTGACCGCGCAAAACGTCCCGAACCTGTTTGCCCGTAACGAGCGCGTCATCTGCCTGTTTGATACTGAATTTGGCCCAATGGCGCAGATTCTGGTGGGTGCTACCATTGTAGGCAGCATCGAAACCGTCTGGGCGGGCACCATCACCCCGCCGCGTGAAGGCGTGATCAAGCGCTGGACCTGGCCTGCCGGTGAAGCGGAAGGCTCTGTGGCCCTGCTGAAAGGCCAGGAGATGGGCCGTTTCAAGCTGGGCTCCACGGTGATCAACCTGTTTGCACCGGGTAAAGTGAACCTGGTTGAACAGCTGGAAAGCCTGTCGGTCACCAGGCTGGGCCAGCCGCTGGCCGTGTCTACCGAAACCTTCGTGACGCCGGACGCCGCGCCTGCGCCGCTGGCGGAAGAAGAGATTAAAGCCGAGCACGACGCCAGCCCGCTGGTTGACGACAAAAAAGACGAAGGCTAACAACAGAAGGATCGCTGACGTGCGCCCGATTATCGTATTACTGATGGCCTGGTGCCTCAGCATGGGGGCGTACGCAGCGACTGCCCCAGACGCCAAACAGATAACCCAGGAACTGGAGCAGGCTAAAGCGGCAAAACCCGCCCAGCCGGAGACCGTCGAGTCGCTCCAGTCTGCCCTGAACGCGCTTGAGGAGCGGAAAGGCTCTCTTGAGCGCGCTCAGCAATATCAGCAGGTTATCGACAACTTCCCGAAACTCTCTCAGACGCTGCGCTCACAGCTGAATAACCTGCGTGATGAACCGCGCGAGGTTCCCGTGGGCCTGACGTCGGATGCGCTCAACCAGGAGATCCTCCAGGTCAGCAGCCAGCTTCTGGAAAAGAGCCGCCTTGCGCAGCAGGAGCAGGAGCGGGCGCGTGAAATCGCCGACTCGCTCAGCCAGCTTCCGCAGCAGCAAACCGATGCCCGCCGCCAGTTGAA
Source organism: uncultured Enterobacter sp. (assembly GCA_946477805.1). Classification (GTDB taxonomy): domain Bacteria; phylum Pseudomonadota; class Gammaproteobacteria; order Enterobacterales; family Enterobacteriaceae; genus Enterobacter. The sequence continues at coordinate 2,076 of CAMKZP010000269.1, read as the reverse complement.
TGAGGTGGAGCGCCGCGTCGGCACGCAGACCGGAAATACGCCGCAAAACCAGGCGCAAAATCTGGGGCTGCAGGCCGAGTCCGCCAGGCTTAAAGCGCTGGTTGACGAGCTGGAGCTGGCGCAGCTGTCTGCCAACAACCGCCAGGAGCTGTCGCGGATGCGCGCCGAGCTGGCGCAGAAGCAGAGCGAACAGCTTGATGCCTATCTCCAGGCCCTGCGTAACCTGCTCAACAGCCAGCGCCAGCGCGAAGCGGAACGCGCGCTGGAGAGCACCGAGCTGCTGGCGGAAAACAGCGAAAACCTGCCCGCCGGAATTAACGAACAGTTCAGGGTTAACCGCGAACTTTCTGCCGCGCTGAACCAGCAGGCGCAGCGCATGGATCTGGTTGCGTCGCAGCAGCGTCAGGCGACAAATCAAACGCTGCAGGTGCGCCAGGCGCTAAACACCCTGCGCGAGCAGTCCCAGTGGCTCGGCTCGTCCAACCTTCTCGGCGAAGCGTTACGCGCCCAGGTTGCCCGCCTCCCGGAAATGCCGAAGCCGCAGCAGCTCGATACCGAGATGGCCCAGCTGCGCGTTCAGCGTCTGCATTATGAAGACCTTCTTAACAAGCAGCCGCAAATCCGCCAGATCCGTCAGGCCGACGGTAAACCGCTGACCGCCGAGCAAACCCGCATTCTGGAAGCGCAGATGCGCACCCAGCGTGAGCTGCTCACCTCCCTCCTGCAGGGCGGCGATACGCTGATCCTGGAGCTCACCAAGCTGAAGGTGTCGAACAGCCAGCTTGAGGATGCGCTGAAAGAGGTCAACGAGGCGACGCACCGTTACCTTTTCTGGACGTCCGACGTACGTCCGATGACCTTCTCGTGGCCAATTGAAATTGTGCAGGATCTGCGCCGCCTGATTTCGCTGGATACCTTCAGCCAGCTGGGTCAGGCCAGCATGATGATGGTGACCAGCAAGGAGACCATTTTCCCGCTGGTGGGGGCGCTGATTCTGGTGGGGTTCAGCATTTACTCCCGCAGGCACTTTACACGCTTCCTTGAACGCTCCAGCGCGCGGGTGGGGAAAGTGACGCAGGATCACTTCTGGCTCACGCTGCGCACCGTGTTCTGGTCGATTCTCGTCGCCTCGCCGCTGCCGGTGCTGTGGATGACGCTCGGCTACGGCCTGCGCGAGGCCTGGCCTTATCCGCTGGCGGTGGCGATTGGCGATGGCGTCACCGCCACCGTGCCGCTGCTGTGGGTGGTGATGATTTGCGCCACCTTCGCGCGGCCGAATGGCCTGTTTGTCGCCCACTTCGGCTGGCCGCGCAGCCGCGTCGCGCGCGGTATGCGTTACTATCTGATGAGCATCGGCCTGATAGTGCCGCTGATTATGGCGCTGATCATGTTTGATAACCTCAACGATCGGGAGTTTTCCGGTTCGCTGGGGCGCCTGTGCTTTATATTGATCTGCGGCGCGCTGGCGATGGTGAAGCTAAGCCTGAAGCGCGCGGGCATTCCGCTGTATCTCGATAAAACGGGCAGCGGCGATAACATGTTCAACCGCCTGCTGTGGAACCTGATGCTCTCCGCGCCGCTGGTCGCGATTCTGGCGGCCGCCGTGGGCTACCTGGCGACGGCGCAGGCGCTGCTGGCGCGTCTGGAAACCTCGGTGGCCATCTGGTTCCTGCTGCTCGTGGTTTACCACATCATCCGCCGCTGGATGCTGATCCAGCGCCGCCGTCTGGCCTTTGACCGCGCCAAGCACCGCCGTGCAGAAATTCTTGCCCAGCGCGCCCGGGGCGAAGAAGAGCCGACTCACGTCAACAGCACAGAGGGCGCAACGGAGGCGGATGAAGTCGAACTGGATCTGGATGCTATCAGTACGCAGTCCCTTCGGCTGGTGCGTTCTATCCTGATGCTGATCGCCCTGCTGTCGGTGATCTTCCTGTGGTCAGAAATCCACTCCGCGTTTGGCTTCCTGGAGAACATTTCGCTGTGGGATGTGACCTCCACGGTGCAGGGCGTCGAAAGCCTGGAGCCGATAACCCTCGGGGCCGTGCTGATTGCGATTCTGGTGTTCATCATCACCAC
>CAMKZP010000268.1 GCA_946477805.1 uncultured Enterobacter sp. | reverse complement strand
TCGGGCATTTGGCCGACCAGCTTGGGCTGGCGCTCAGCGCCGATATGCTCCACTTCGTTCAGGAGTTCGGCCTGATCCTCTTCGTCTATACCATCGGCATTCAGGTCGGGCCGGGCTTTTTTGCCTCTCTGCGCGTCTCGGGATTACGGCTAAATCTGTTCGCCCTCGGCATAGTGGTAATGGGCGGCCTGGTCACCGCAGTCCTGCATAAACTCTTCGACATCCCGCTCCCCGTGGTGCTGGGGATTTTCTCCGGCGCGGTCACCAACACGCCAGCGCTGGGCGCGGGCCAGCAAATCCTGCGCGATTTAGGCATAGACCCCGGCGTTGTTGACCAGATGGGCATGAGCTATGCGATGGCCTATCCCTTTGGGATTTGCGGCATTCTGCTCTCAATGTGGCTGGTGCGGGTGCTGTTTCGCGTTAACGTCGACAAAGAGGCGAAAGACCACGAAACCACGCTCACCAACGGCCATATGCCGATTAAAACCATCAACATTCGCGTCGATAACCCTAACCTGAACAATATGGCGATTAAGGACGTGCCGATCCTCAACAGCGCTACCATCATCTGCTCGCGCCTCAAGCGCGAAGAGATGCTGATGGTTCCGGCGCCGGGCACCCTTATTCAGCACGGCGATCTGCTGCATCTGGTCGGGCAGCCGGGGGATCTCAACAACGCCCGGCTGGTGATTGGTCAGGAGGTCGACACCTCGCTCTCGACGCGCGGAACGGACATGCGCGTCGAGCGCGTCGTCGTCACCAATGAGAAGGTTCTGGGCAAGAAAATACGCGATCTGCAGGTAAAAGAGCGTTACGACGTGGTGATCTCCCGCCTTAACCGTGCGGGTATCGAGCTGGTCGCCAGCCCGGAGGCCAGCCTGCAGTTCGGCGATATCCTTAACCTGGTTGGGCGACCTTCGTCCATCGATGCCGTCGCGGACATGGTCGGCAACGCGCAGCAAAAGCTGCAGCAGGTTCAGATGCTGCCGGTGTTTATTGGCATCGGGCTCGGCGTGCTGCTCGGCTCCATTCCGCTGTACGTGCCGGGCTTCCCGGTGGCGCTCAAGCTCGGGCTGGCGGGCGGACCGCTGATTATGGCGCTCATTCTCGGGCGTATCGGCTGTATCGGTAAGCTCTACTGGTTTATGCCGCCGAGCGCAAACCTGGCGCTGCGCGAGCTGGGCATCGTGCTGTTCCTGGCGGTGGTCGGGCTGAAATCCGGCGGTGATTTTATCGATACGCTGGTGATGGGCGAAGGGATGAGCTGGGTCGGCTACGGCATTTTCATTACGGCAGTTCCGCTGCTAACGGTCGGGATAATGGCGCGAATGTTCGCCAAAATGAACTATCTGACGCTGTGCGGCATGCTCGCGGGCTCGATGACCGATCCCCCCGCGCTGGCCTTTGCCAATAACCTGCACGCCACCAGCGGCGCGGCGGCGCTGTCGTACGCCACGGTCTATCCGCTGGTGATGTTTCTGCGCATCATCACGCCGCAGCTACTCGCGGTGCTGTTCTGGGGGATGGGCTAACAGGTCGTCCGGATGAATGCGCCGCAGATGGTAGTCCACTTGATAATCGCTGGTGTTGCGGAACATCACGGAATAATTGAGGAACTCGCCGCCGTCGCTGTAGGAGAGGGAGGTAATGCGCAGCAGCGGCGTCTGTTCCTGCAAATTCAAATACCCCGCCAGCTGCCTGTCCGCCAGCACCGGCGTCAGGCTCTCGTAGTTGCCGCTGATGGTGATCCCGCACTCCTTCTCAATGTAATCAAACTTAGAGCCTTCAAGATGCGCCAGTGAGAGGCTGCGGAACAGCTTCACCGGCATAAAGCTGTCCTCCAGCATCAGCGGCTTTCCGTCCACGTAGCGCACCCGTCGGGAAAAGTAGATCCGCTCATCCACCTGTATCCGCAGCTGGCTGGCGATGGCGGGCGGCGCGGGCATCACTTCAAACTGCAGCACTTTGCTCTGCACCTCTTTCCCCTGCTGGCGCAGCACCTCCACCAGCCCGGTCAGGTTGGTGGTTTCATGGTGAACGTCCTTGCGCGACACAAAGGTGCCGCTGCCGTGTCGACGCTCAACCAGCCCCCAGCTCACCAGCAGGTCCAGCGCCTTGCGGACGGTCATTCGCGCTACGCCAAACTCCTGCGCCAGCGCTTTTTCACCGGGCAGCGGGCTGCCGACGTTGTAGTCCGACGAATTCAGCCGCAGCCGCAATCTGTCGGCAATAGATTTGTAGATCACCAGTAGACCTCTCTGCGCACATCATGGCGGGGTTTAGGTTCTTATATGTCTATATTTTCAGCGAAAAGTAGACCTCATCGGTCAAATTAAAACCATGAATGCGATCACGAATCGCAGCGGCACGCCCTGTTCGCGCATCGGTAAGTTCTTATGCTCACCTCAGGCCAGCAAAAAACCATAAAGGCCTCTACCCCCTACAGGTTGTTTCATGAGGATTTAAAAATGCTCAGTCAAATACAACGTTTTGGCGGTGCCATGTTTACCCCGGTGTTGCTGTTTCCCTTTGCCGGGATCGTGGTCGGAATCGCCATCATGCTTCGCAACCCGCTGTTTGTCGGCGAAGCCTTAACCGCCCCCGATCATCTTTTCGCGCAAATCGTTCACATCATTGAAGAGGGCGGCTGGGCGGTGTTCCGCAATATGCCGCTGATTTTTGCCGTCGGCTTGCCGATTGGCCTGGCGAAGCAGGCGCAGGGCCGGGCCTGCCTGGCGGTGCTGATAAGCTTCCTGACCTGGAACTACTTTATCAACGCGATGGGCCTGACCTGGGGCCACTTCTTTGGCGTTGACTTCACCGCTGAACCCGCTGCCGGAAGCGGGCTGGCAATGATTGCCGGGATCAAAACGCTGGACACCAGCATCATCGGCGCGATCGTGATTTCGGGCATCGTTACCGCGCTCCACAACCGCTTTTTCGACAAGCCGCTACCGGTCTTTCTCGGGATTTTCCAGGGCACCTCGTTCGTCGTTATCCTCGCGTTCTTCGTCATGATCCCCTGCGCCTGGCTCACGCTGCTGGGCTGGCCGAAGGTGCAGATGGGCATTGAGTCTCTGCAGGCCTTCCTGCGCAGCGCGGGCGCGCTCGGCGTGTGGGTCTATACCTTCCTGGAACGCATTCTGATCCCAACCGGACTGCACCACTTCGTCTACGGTCCGTTTATCTTCGGCCCTGCGGCGGTTGAGGGCGGCATTCAGGTCTACTGGGCGCAGCATCTGCAGGACTTCAGCCAGAGCACGCTGCCGCTGAAAACGCTGTTCCCGGAAGGCGGGTTCGCGCTGCACGGTAACTCAAAATTGTTTGGCTCGGTCGGAATTGCGCTGGCGCTGTGGTACACCGCGTCGCCGGAAAACCGCGTCAAGGTGGCCGGCCTGCTGGTCCCGGCGACGCTCACCGCCGTGCTGGTGGGCATAACCGAACCGCTGGAGTTCACCTTCCTGTTTATTTCACCGCTGCTGTTTGCCGTACACGCCGTGCTGGCGGCGACCATGGCGACGGTAATGTACATCTTCGGCGTGGTGGGCAACATGGGCGGCGGCCTGCTGGACCAGTTTCTGCCGCAAAACTGGATCCCGATGTTCCATAACCACGCCTCGACGATGTTCACCCAGATCGGCATCGGGCTCTGCTTTACCGCCCTCTATTTTGTGGTTTTCAAAACGCTGATTGAGCGCCTGAACCTGAAGACGCCAGGCCGGGAAGAGAGCGAAATCAAACTCTACAGCAAGGTGGACTATAAGGCGGCGCGCGGGCACTCCACCGCCCCGGCAGCGGCCAGCCAGCAGGTTGGGCAGGCCGCCGGGTTCCTGCAGGCGCTCGGCGGCGCGGCCAATATCGACAGCATCAACAACTGCGCCACCCGCCTGCGCATCGCCCTGGTCGATATGGCGCAAACCCAAAGCGACGACGTTTTTAAAGCCCTGGGCGCCCACGGCGTGGTGCGACGCGGCAACGGCATTCAGGTGATTGTCGGTCTGCACGTTCCTCAGGTGCGCGACCAGCTTGAATCGCTGATGAAAACCCCTTTACCGAACGAACAAACTACCCTGACAGAGGCTCTATCATGAAAAAATTCTCAGTTGTTATTGCAGGCGGCGGCAGCACCTTCACGCCGGGTATCGTCCTGATGCTGTTAGCCAACCGCGACCGTTTCCCGCTGCGCGCGCTGAAGTTTTATGACAACGACGGCGCGCGTCAGGAAACCATCGCCGAGGCGTGTAAAATCATCCTCAGGGAGCAGGCGCCGGAGATTGAATTCAGCTACACCACCGATCCGAAAGCGGCGTTTACCGATGTGGATTTCGTGATGGCGCATATTCGCGTGGGCAAATACCCGATGCGTGAAAAAGATGAAAAAATCCCGCTTCGCCACGGCGTGCTGGGCCAGGAAACCTGCGGGCCGGGCGGGATCTCCTACGGCATGCGCTCTATCGGCGGCGTGCTGGAGCTGGTGGATTACATGGAGCAGTACTCCCCGAACGCGTGGATGCTGAACTACTCCAACCCGGCGGCGATCGTGGCGGAGGCCACGCGTCGCCTGCGCCCGAATGCTAAAATCCTCAACATCTGCGATATGCCGATCGGCATTGAAGGGCGCATGGCGCAGATTGCAGGCCTGAAAGACCGCAAAGAGATGCGCGTGCGCTACTACGGCCTGAACCACTTCGGCTGGTGGACGTCGATTGAAGATCTGAACGGCAACGATCTGATGCCAAAACTGCGCGAGTACGTAGCGAACAACGGCTATGTTCCGCCTTCGGAAGATGCCCATACCGAAGCGAGCTGGAACGATACCTTTGCCAAAGCCAGAGACGTGCAGGCGCTCGATCCGGACACCATGCCGAACACCTATCTGAAATATTACCTGTTCCCGGACTACGTGGTGGCGCACTCCAACCCCGAGCGCACCCGTGCCAACGAGGTGATGGACCATCGTGAGAAGCACGTGTTCAGCGCGTGTCGGGCGATTATCGCAGCCGGTCACTCCTCCGCGGGCGAGCTGGAAATCGACGAACACGCGTCCTACATCGTCGATCTGGCGACCGCGATTGCGTTCAATACGCAGGAACGCATGCTGCTGATTGTGCCGAATAACGGCGCTATTCATAACTTTGATGCTGACGCGATGGTGGAAATTCCGTGCCTGGTGGGGCATAACGGGCCGGAGCCGCTCACCGTCGGCGATATTCCGCACTTCCAGAAAGGGCTGATGAGCCAGCAGGTGGCGGTGGAAAAACTGGTTGTAGATGCCTGGGAGCAGCGCTCTTACCACAAGCTCTGGCAGGCGATTACGCTGTCGAAAACCGTGCCGAGCGCGTCCGTCGCGAAGGCGATTCTGGATGACCTGATCGAAGCCAACAGGGAGTACTGGCCGACGCTGCAGTAATTGCCCTGACCGGCATCGCCCGATGCCGGTCTCCTTGTCCCTGCCGAATTACGCTATGCTGAAGCCTGCCTGCAGCACGACAAGGAATCTTCATGAAAATTTCCCGCCTCGGCGAAGCGCCGGACTATCGCTTCTCTCTGGCCAACGAGCGCACCTTCCTGGCGTGGATCCGCACGGCGCTGGGCTTTCTGGCCGCCGGCGTTGGCCTCGATCAGCTCGCTCC
>CAMKZP010000267.1 GCA_946477805.1 uncultured Enterobacter sp. | reverse complement strand
GCAGAATACTGAGTTCTCTGTTTTTTGTGCCGCTCGCGTTGACTACGCTATCCCACACGGCGAATGCCGCTGATTCGACTATCAATATTACCGGCACCGTCGTGGCTTCGCCTTGTACGGCTGAAGCGGAAAAAAACATTAATCTTGGCGATATAGACGCATCGAAGTTAGCGACCACGGGTACCACGTCCCCATTGGTCAGCTTCTCTATTAGTCTGACAGACTGCCCCGCGACTACCACGTCTGCTATCGCGACCTTTAGTGGTACAGCTTCCAATACGGACTATTATGCCAATACAGGAACCGCGAAAAATGTGGATGTTGAGCTAATGACAAGCTACTCATCTTCAAATATGGGTAATGGCAAAACAATGAACACCGGTATAGATGCTACCACCCACGCGGGAACATTTAATTTAAAAACTCGCGTGCGTAACGATGGCAAAGGTTCTGCCGTTACTCCAGGTAGTGTTTCTTCTGCTATACAGGTATCTATCGAATACAAATAATCGTCTTTAGTAAAAAAGATTTTAAGTTAAAGCCCTTCAGTGCACAAAAAAATTGTTAAAGTATTTTTGTGCACCCTTATTTTAAAGGGTGTCTTTGCACTCTTTAATTATTTTTAATAGCTTGACAAAATTATTATTTTTCAAGGATGCTTTATTGTAGGTCATGTAAATGGTCACAGGTTGCGGAGTGAAATCACATTCAAGAATTTTGACGTTATAATTCTTAGCAAATTTACGCGCAAACCACTCTGGAATGAAGCTCACGGAGTCAGACCGTTCCACGATAGACGCATTCACATGTAATGAACTGCTGGAAAAGGAGAAGCTGCGCTCGCCGAAATAGTTCTCTATGTCTGACTGCGTTTGCTTTAAACCATTTGACTTTATGTTCAGGAACGTTGATTTCTCATTTTTCATATTTTCAAAGGTTAATTTATCCTGTAGCCGAGGATGGTCCTGACGGCAAATGGCCACCGCTTTTTCAGTTGTGAAAGGCTCTGTGATAATCGAAAAACCGTAGTGCGATGTGGTGTCAAAAATAATATCTGCTTTCCGGTAGATCAGGATCTCTTCCGCATTATCATACGTTGGGTCCGAACTGATATGGACCAGCTCGCAGTTGATCCCATTTGTCTCCGTCAATGAAAAAATATCTGGCAGAATACGTAGCGCGGCATACGGCGTAGAGTGAATGACAAATCGTGATTTGATGTTTTTCTCAGAGAAATTATTGAGGTTCTCTAGAAGCGTATGTAAATGTTCGCTTAGCAGTATATGCAGATTTTCAGCCGTGGTTGTCACCACTAACCCTTTACCTTCACGAACAAAGAGAGGATCGCCAAAAAACTCTCTGAGCTTAGTCAGCGACTGACTCACCGCTGGTGGAGAAATGCTTAATATTCCCGCTGCTTTGGTAACGCTTCGGTGCAGGTAGACGGCTTCAAAGGTGAGCAGAAGATTCAAATCGAGACCTTTAATGTTGTTAAAGCTCGTAATCAATGACTTATCGACCATATGTGAACTCATTATGTGTTGTGATATCAGTGGGACGTTTAGCCAGCACGAGCGTGGGCTTTTTCAAGCCGCGTATACTCATAACATCATCGCTCCACGCCGTGGGTAGCTAACGTATTTTTAATAGTAAGTTATTGTCACGTTGGCTTTTGCATTGAACTCGCCGGTGAACGTATCATTATTTGAATCTGTTATTTCTGATGCCGTTTGAACAATGGCTGCCTGAAACCAGGCGGTGTTTTTACCTTTGATCCCGCTGCCAACGTTCTGCTTTACATCCATCCTCACCGCTTTGCCTTCGCTGTTGTAAAGCGCTACCTCAAGGCCCGTGAGTTTTTTACCGTTAGCCGCGCTGTGGGTGACCAGCGTATCGTGACCCTTCAGCACCGCATTAGCATCCTCAAACGTCAGCTCCACGTTTTTTGTCATTGTGCTGCACGTAAAATCCATACCGAAACGGGTCATCGGCCCTTCCTGCGGGTAACTGCCACCGCTGGTTTTGCGGATTGTGCCGAGGTCCACGCTCTGGTGTTTGTTATCCAGAGTACAGGAGGGCGCGGCCATAAAAACGCCTGAGCCTAGCGGTACGTCGACCGTTGCAATCCCGCCCAGCCCGTCAATGCTGAACGTCAGGTGCGCACCCGGCGGAATAACGGCAATGGACGTATATTCCACCCATCCTAATTTAATCAATTCTGCGCGCATCGACTGAATGGCGAAATTGTATTTCTGGTCGTATTTGTACAGCGTTTTGCTTTTATTGTACTGCGCCCCGAACTGGACCAGCGTCGAATCATCTTTGCCGTTAACGATGGGATATTCCACGCCTAAACGTTTACCGAGAACCATCTTAGCGGAGGGATAGCTGTCTTCCGGCGTTTCATTGCTGAGCTGAACCGCTTTAATGTACAGCTTCAGCTTGATGCCGTTATTGGTCGTCTGCGCTTCGCCCGCCCAGTCCAGCATATTGTCGTTAACCGCGCTGAGGCTCAGGCTGATGTTGCCATCAAATGTGGCCGGAGCGTCAAACTCCTGGCCGTCTGAGGTACAGGTCAGGCGCATATTTGGCAGAAACTGTGCGTAGTCCAGCGACAGGATCACTGAGTAATCAGGGGTGTTTTCGTCTACGCCAACCGGATTTTCACGGGTATAGGGCGAAAACGGCGCCGCCCCACCTGAGTCGATGTCACAGTGTAAAACGCCCGCCCGGCTGAAAAGCGGGATAAGTGACACAAGCAGGAGTACGGGCCACAGTTTCATCAGCGTTTACCCTTAGAAATTCAGAGTCTGGTGCAGTACCGGTGATTCGCCGCCAAAATCATTGATCACAGAGTAGTTCAGCGAACCTGATTTGCCACTCACGCTCGCGGGGAGGGCATAGCGCATTTCACCTTTGGCAGGCACCATGGTGTTTTTATCAGCGACAGGCTGAGATTTGCCACCCGCAGTGACCGAGAGCTCAGAAAAACTGGCGTAATATTGCGTCGGGTTTTTCGCAACCAGCCAGGTTTTGCCTGCTTCATGCGCCACCTGCCACTGCAGTTTCTCCGGCATTTCGGCGGGTTTGTCCGCAAGCGTTGACGGGCGAATAAACACCTTCATGCGCGTGCGGATCGCCATCTGCAGCTGGTTGCCTTGCGCCTTGCTGGCGGGCGGAATTTCCTGGATCCAGAGCCAGTAAACTGATTCCCGATCCTGCGGGATTTTCCCGGGTACGATCACCATGCGCAGTTTCCCCTCCCGACCGGCGCCTATTTTGAACAGCGGCGGCGTCAGGATCAGCGGCAGGTTTTTATCGTTGCCTTTAAGATCCTCAATCCATGACTGCACCAGGTAATCCTGAGAGGTATCGTCATTCAGGATTTTGATGGAGGTTTCTTTGTCGCTTTCCAGCGCGACAACGCGGGTCAGGGCCGGACGCACCGCGGCCGAGGCAGTAGTGGCCAGAAGTAGCAAGCTCATTAAGGCGGAAACGGATGTTTTAGTGAAAGTCATTTTTATCTCTGCTTAGCGGCAAGCCGCATCAATTTGTTGGTACCAGGGCCCGGAGGCCGCCTGGGGAAGTGGGAGTTCGAACTGGCACTGAGCGTTATTGCCCAGGTCCACGTGCAGCGTTGTCTCTTTGTCGGCCAGCACGCCGCTGAGATACAACAGTCCGTTATCGGCAACCATGCCGACCTGCTCCTTGCCTTGCCAGACACCGGCTCCAAATGGTGCGGGTTTGCCGTCTGCAAGCGTTAACATCACGATTGCACGACGTCCAACTTTGGTCTGGAAGCGGCGGACAACCACCGCTCCGTGTGTAGGGATAACGTTTTGGCCGCCTTCGACCAGCTCAACATCGTCAGCCGCATGGCGCGTATCGAGCGACAGCGGATTATCGCGATAGGGCGAGACGGAAGGCACCACCGCGCGGCCGAAGCGGTCGGTGGAAACCCCCGGCTGACCCTCAACGCTGATACCCTTCGCGCCGGGCGTTTCAATAATGGCCACGGTATCGCCGAGCTGTTGCGATAACACCACGCCGTGACGGTACGCCACGACTCCACCGGACAGGCCCGCCGAATACTGTCGGCTATTCTGGCTGGTACTGGCGCTGACGTTCATGTTTGCAAGCGTGTTGCGATACGAAAGCGACGCGGAGGGGGAATATCCGCTACCGTCATGCTGCGCCGAAAGCGAATAATTCAGCGCACTGTCCAGCTCGCTTCCCGACACCGTCGCCATTTGTGAATCACCCGAGCGGTTGCTGGTGTTGGTGCTGAAAGAGAGCGTTCGGCTACGCCTGTCGCTCACGTTCAGCGGCACCGAAAAGTTGAGGGATACCTGGCGATCGGGCGCCTGGTGACTCTCGTCGTCGGACGTCGCCTGATAGCTGTAGTCCACGCTCACGTTGACGGATTTAACGTTGAAATTATAACCAAGCGTCAGGGAGGTGTCGGTCGCGCTGCTGGCGTAATAGCTGTCGCGCTGTAACGTCAGATACCCGCTGCCGAAATCTCCAAACCCCTGGTTGATGGTGGCCTGAATTTCATTTTTACGATGAAGCGGGTTGTCATCATCACCCCATCGCCATCCCGCGTATTCCGGGAAGTCCATAAAGTCTGCCGTCTGATAACGGTAGGCCATCACCTGCAAAGAGGTATCAGACGGGTCAAAGCGCCGGGCATAAAGCAGCCGCACGGCCCGGCCGCCGCTGGCGGAATCATCCTCAGCGTCGCGAACCGTGCCGGGGGCCTGCTGGTGTTTTTCCAGCGCCAAATCAAGGGACACCCCACCCAGCACGCCGAGATTGAGGGCGCTGCTGAGCGCCATTGACTGATAGCCCTCACCGACGAGAACAAGGTCGCTGAGCGTCAGCCGGTCCCAGCCATATTGCAAGCTGCCCTGAGCCACCAAGGGCTGAGAGGAGAGCGCGTCGTCGCGATAGCGTCCGGCGGTGACGCTATAGCGCCAGGTGCCCGGGCGAAGCATATTAGGCAACGACGTGTAGGGGACGGTGAACTGCTGCTGGCTACCGTCACTCTCTTCTACCGTGACGTCCAGATCCGCGCCAATTTGCCCGTTATTGAGATCGGTAATGGCGAAGCTGCCGGGAGCAACGGTCTGGCTGTAAATAATATTGCCGCGCTGGCGGATCACCACGCGGGCATTGCTGCGCGCCACGCCCCTGACGACGGGGGAGTAGCTGAAGGTATCCGAAGGCAGCATCTGCGTATTGGTTTCAAGCGTAATGCCGCGTACGGGCAAAATCCCCAGCACATCGCTGGAGGTGCTAGCATAGACGTCGCCTGCGGTAAAGCGGGAGACCAGAGCTGCGATATCTCGTTCGGCGTAAGCCCGATCGTGGTTCTGCTCCCACCCCATATCGGACTTATTGAAGGTATCAAAGCTGTAAAATCGCCAGTCGCCCAGGTTAACCCCTGAGTTCAGGCTGAGATAGGCATTATCGCTGGTCGATGCCTCCGCATTGCCGCCATGATTTTCACTGTGATAAACGTAGCCGGAGTAGCTCATGCGCAGGGCATTGACGCCACGATCCCACAGCGATGGGTCAATCATTTCACTTTGCCCCGCCACGTTCATCGCCGCCTGCGGCGCGGTAATAACCAGCTGCTGCATGGCTTCATCATAG
>CAMKZP010000266.1 GCA_946477805.1 uncultured Enterobacter sp. | reverse complement strand
CGGCGGCGCTGATGGCGATTGTCCTTAACCGCCTGCTCGACGGGCTGGACGGCGCGCTGGCGCGTCGCAGAGGCCTCAGCGATGCGGGCGGCTTTCTTGATATCGCGCTCGATTTTCTGTTTTACGCGCTGGTGCCCTTTGGCTTTGCGCTGGCGGCGCCCGCGGAGAATGCGCTGGCCGCGGCCTGGCTGCTGTTTGCGTTTATCGGCACCGGCAGCAGCTTTCTGGCCTTTGCGGCGCTGGCGGCAAAACATGATATTGACAACCCCGGCTATGCGCACAAGTCGTTTTACTACATTGGCGGGTTAACGGAGGGAACGGAGACTGTCGCGCTGTTTGTGCTGTGCTGCCTGTTTCCGGCGCACTTCGCAACCTTTGCGTGGACGTTTGGCGCGCTGTGCTGGCTGACCACCACAACGCGCATCTGGAGCGGTTACGCGACGCTGAAGTCGCTCACCCCTTAAAGCGCGGTTTCTGGCCCGCGCGCGCCGGTGGTGACGGGATTTTGCGGGTGGCTGCTCCACTCGTACCAGCCGCCGTCATAGACCGCGACGTTTTTCCAGCCCATTGCGCGGGCGTACATAAAGGTTTCGGACGCGCGCCAGCCGGTGCCGCAGTAAAACGCCACGCGCTGCTCCGGCAGGATGTTCCACGTTTTCCACATGGCGGCAATATCGTCGGCGCTGCGCATGGTGCCGTCCGGGTTGTGGAAATCCTCCATGTGGGTGGCGTCGCTGCCCGCGTGGCCCCAGCGCGCACCGGCGATTTCACCTTTTGGCTTGATGTAGCTGTAGCCGCTGGTCTCCCCGATAAACTCCGGCCACGAGCGGATGCTGACCAGCGAGGCGTCCTGGCGGTGCAGCATGCCGCGGGCCTGTTCCATATCAACCATCAGCTGCGGCTGCCCCGGGATCGGCGCGCCGAAGTCTGGCGCAGGCGTCACTTTTGCTGGCGTACCGCGTTCAACGGGCAGGTTTGCGTCAGACCACGCCTTCCAGCCGCCATCAAGGATGCGGACATCCTTCACGCCCGCGTAGAGCATAATCTGCGCCACGCGCGCGGCGGCGTACACGTCGCGGCCGTAGAGAATGACGGTGGTATCCGCGCGGACCCCGTGCTTCGCCAGCAGCGCTTTCAGCTTGTCATCAGAAACCTTGTTCCACAGCGGTTCGCTTTCGACCTCGTTGGTGTCGATGTAGCCCGCGCCGGGAATATGGTTAAGCAGGTAAAACTTCGGCGCGCCCCAGGCGGCTTCAATCACCTTCCAGTCGCCGGACGGCGCCGCCGTCACCTGCTTGCCCTGCTGCAGCTGGTGGATCCACTGTGGGTAGACAAGCTGTTCAAAATGCGGCAGACGCTGCAGACGGTCCGGCGCCTGCAGGGCATCGCTGAGCAACGAAACGCTGTGGTATCCGGCCTTTTCCAGACGCGCTTTAACGGCCTGATTATCCGCCTCGCTGCCGTAGAGGGCGATAGCCGTGTTTGCCGTGAGCCGATGCTGTTTTGCCCAGGCGCCGATCTGCTCATCGCTCATCGCGTTAAGCCACGTGGCGGAGAGGTTGAGGGCGGAAGGCTCATGCCCGGACGTTCCGCTCAGGGTCTGCGGCCAGCCGTTATAGAAGGCGCTGACGCGGGTATCAATGACCGCGCCGCGCTGTTCCTGGACCTGAGCCAGCGTAAGGGTGTGGGGCATATCAGCCGCCAGAGAGGAGAGTGAGGCGAGGCCGCACAGCAGGGCCAGCGCGGTCAGTTGAGAAACACGTTTCATCGGATAACCTGACGTTAAAAAAAGAGGAGGGCATTGTCGGATCTCCTGCAAAATAAAACATTGCGTTAGCACATTATTGCCAGCGAGAAATCTCAACCACCGCGCCGCCGGGGGGAATATCCTCTTCGTCATGCGTGACCAGCACCGCCGGGATATTGCGCGCGCGGATCGCCTCAAACACCCATGCCCGGAAAGTGACGCGCAGCGCTTTGTCCATCCGGCTGAAGGGTTCATCCAGGAGTAACGCCTGCGGCTCGGCCAGCAGGGCGCGCAGCAAACTGACCCTGGCGCGCTCTCCCCCGGATAGCGTAGCGGGATCGCTTGAATAGTGGTTGCCCAGCCCGGCGGAGTCCAGCGCCTGTTTTACCGCAGCGTATCGCGCCTGCCCCTTGAGACGCGCGGGCAAGGCCAGCATCAGGTTCTGCCCGACGCTGAATGCGTCAAACAGAAGGGCGTCCTGAAAGAGAATGCCGATCCCGCGCTTTTCCACCGGGAGCGTATCGCAGCGGCGCTCGTCCAGCCAGAGCTCGCCGCGGGCCGTAAAATCAGACGACAGCGCGCCCACCATCCAGGAGAAGAGCGTCGATTTGCCGCTGCCCGAGGGCCCCATCAGCGTGACAATTTCTCCTCTGCCCACGCTGAAGTTAACCTCATGGAAAAGTGGCGCAAGCGTAAGATTTTTTACCTTCAGCATTAACGAAATCCTTGTCTGTAACGGCCTGCGAGCCGGGAGAGCAGCGCGGCGATGCCGAACACCGCGCCCGTTAACAGCAGCAGCCCCAGCGCCCGGTTAGCCAGAATCGGCACGCTGCCGCCGCTGCTGAGGGCGACGGCCTCCGTGGTGAGGGTGGCAAAACGCCCGGCACCCAGCCAGAGGGTAGGCATATACTGCGCCATGCTCACGGAAAACCCGGTGGCAAAGGCCAGCAGCCCAGGGCGAACCAGTAGCGGGCACTTCACCCGCCAGAAGATTGCAGCGCGTCCCCAGCCCAGCGTTCTGGCGGTCAGGGCAAGCCGGGGATCGAGCCTGCGCCAGGCGGGCTGGAGCACCAGCAGCATCCACGGCACGACCCACAGCAGATGGCTCCAGAGCACGGCAGCGTACTGCCCGTCGATGCCCAACCGTAGCGCCAGAGAATATTGCCCCGAAACGAGCGGCAGCGCGGGGAGGGCAAGCGGCAGCCAGACCCACGACGCGCCGCGCGGCGGCCCCCATTCCAGCCAGAGCAAAATGAGCGCGAGGGCAATCAGGCTGGAGAGCAGGCCAAACGAAAGGCTGTCGGCGACGGGGCCGATATCACCCTGACGCGCCAGCATCAGCAGCACGAGGGCGCACAGCGCGCCGCACGCCGGGAGCAGGGCGCTCAGGGGGCGCACGGGGAGTGCGGTAAAAGAGGGCCGACGGACGCCCGAAAGGGCAGGCCGCGCGCGCCGCCACATGCTCCATGCCCCGTAGCCCAGCGCGGAAAGCGCGGCCAGGAGTAAAAGCAGGATCAGGCACAGCAGCGTTCCCTTCGTCTGCTGCTCTGCATCTCCCTGGCTGAGCCACTGCCAGGCCAGCACCGCCAGCGTGGGGGGATTGCCCGGCCCGAGCACCATCGCCACGTCGACAGTGGAGAGCGACCAGGCCAGCACGGCGAGCGTCACCGCCCCCAGCGCGGGAGCAATAGCCGGGAGGATCAGCCAGCGGAGGGCCTGAAGACGCCCGTAGCCGAACGTCTGTAGCACCACCCTCTGCTGCGCGAGGCGCTGTTCGGGCAGTACGGCATAGATTGCCCACAGCACAAAGGCGCTCTCTTTGACGGCCAGCGTCACCCCGAGCCCCACGCCGTAGCGGTCAATCTGCGGGGAGCAGAGCGTACACACCTGATAGAGCAGGCCGCCCTCGGCGAACGTCAGCAGAACGCTGGTGGCAAACGCCACGTGAGGCACTGCCAGCAGCCAGGGCAGACGGCTGCTCAGCCGCTGCCAGCGCTCGCCGGGCCAGAGGAGCGTCACCAGGCTCAGGGCGATAAACAGAGATCCCAGGGTTGCAATCAGCGCGGAGACCAGCGTGGCGGCCAGCGCCTGCGGCAATTGCGGATCGCTCAGCAGCAGCTGCCAGCCGGACGCCGAAAAGGCCGGGGCAATCAGCATCGCCCCGGCGGGGATCGACGGCAGATAGATGGCCGCCATCGCCAGCCAGACTATCGCGCTTATCGGGTTCCGTAGCGGCGAAGCCATTCCTGCTCCAGCGCGTTCACCCAGGCCGCATGCGGCTCAGGCAGTACTTTCGGTAAACCCTCAGGCGTCAGGGCGGCGAGACGCTTCGCCTGTTCGGCGGGCAGCGTGCGGGCGTCAAGCACGCTCGGATCGCCCCAGACGGCGGGGTCGGCCTTACGAATTTGTGCCTGCGGTGAGAGCAGGAAGTTAGCCACGACTTTTGCCCCGGCGCCTGCGCTGGCGTTTGCCGGAATGGCGACAAAATGAACGTTGCCCATCATGCCGCTATCAAAACCGAAGCTGTAGCTGTCGGCGGGCAGTTCACCGCTCGCCACTTTCTGCTGCGCGTGGGAGGGGTTGAACGTCAGCGACAGGTTCAGGCTGCCGCTGCTCAGAAGAGCATCCATCCGCGCGGGCGAGGGAGGGAAATCGCGCCCTTCGCGCCACAGGAGCGGGTGCAGCGCGTCGAGGTAGGCCCACAGCGGAGCCGTGACCTGCGAAAAGTCCGCATCCGGCACTTTTTTCAGCGCCTCGGGCCGCGCGGTCAGCGTGATGAGCAGCTGTTCCAGAAACGCGGTGCCGGTAAAGTCAGGCGGCGCGGATAGCTCACCTTGCCCGGATGCTGTCGGGCGTAGGCCAGCAGCGCCTGCGGATCGGCGGGCGGCGTCGGCGTGCTGGCTTCGCGGGCGATAAAGGTCAGCTGCGCGCCGCCCCACGGCGACTCGGCCCCCTCGGTCGGGATGGCGAAATCTTCCGTGACCGGCTGACGGGTATCGACGTAGCGCCAGTTCGGCAGCGCCTGCGCCCATCCGGTTTCCAGCAGGTTTGCCTCTTTCAGAGTGCGGAAGTTTTCACCGTTCACCCACAGCAGGTCCACCGAGCCGCGAGA
Source organism: uncultured Enterobacter sp. (assembly GCA_946477805.1). Classification (GTDB taxonomy): domain Bacteria; phylum Pseudomonadota; class Gammaproteobacteria; order Enterobacterales; family Enterobacteriaceae; genus Enterobacter. Next base: position 807 of record CAMKZP010000266.1, on the reverse strand, counting down.
GTTACGTCCTGCAGCCCGTTCCGTCTGGATGCGTTTTACCGCATCGGCGGCATCGGCCAGGTGGACGATTTTAAGCGTGATGGCGTAGTGGGTTTTCATCTCGCCGCTGACCCAGTCGAGGTAGCGGTTAACGGCCGGATCGCCGCCCCAGGCGTTAAACCAGACGGTCTGGCCTTTAGCCTGCTGTTGGATGGCCTGCCAGCCGTCTGCCGCAAGTGCAGGGGCGGCCAGCAGCAGGCCGGTCAGAAACGCGCAAAAACGCACGCGGCGCATAGTGCCTCACTTTTTTATCAACGGGGTGTAACGGGAAAACAGCCAGCGCGTGGCCAGCGGTAATAACCCCAGTAGTGTAAAGGCGAACAGCAGCGGGAGCGACAGAATATCGTGCAGCGACGTCACGTTTGCCAGTTCGCGCCCGGCATTGAGAAAGACAAGGGTTGCGGGCAGCATCGCAAGCTGGCTCACCCACCAGTAGCGGCGCACCCCTATGCCCGTCAGACCCATCAGTAAATTAACAACGAAGAACGGGAACAGCGGCATCAGGCGCAGGGCAAAGAGATAGCGCGCGCCGTCGCGCGCCATGCCAGCGTTCACGGTGTTCATCTGTTTAGCGAAACGCCGCTGCACGCCGTCGCGAAGCACGTACCGGCTGGCGAGCATCGCCAGCGTTGCGCCGAGCGTGGAGGCAAACGACACCAGCAGCATCCCCTGCCAGAGGCTAAAAAGGGCGCCGCCCAGCAGCGTCAGGATCGCCGCGCCGGGGAGAGACAGGGCGGAAACCAGGACATAAACAGCGAAATAGAGAGC
>CAMKZP010000265.1 GCA_946477805.1 uncultured Enterobacter sp. | reverse complement strand
ACGCAAAAACATTCGAGCGACTTAGAAAATATCGTTCAGCATGACGCCCACACCCACGCGGGTCTGGTTGAAGTTGTAGTCGATCAGCGACTCGCCGTATCCGCTGTACACCTGAGTATAGATGCGTACGTGTTTGGTCATGGGATAACTTAACCCCACTTCCGCACCGCCGTAGCCGGTATTCCAGTTGTACTGGCCCTTCGCGCTCAGCACCGCGTCGCCCAGCTGGTAGCCCACTTTGAGTTGATAATAGCCCATGTATTTGGTGATATCCGGGTTATCGTCCGTGTCACCCACTACGTACCACGGCTTCACTTCCACCATGAAGTTACCGTTCTGCGCCATCAGGCGAGTATAGGCGCGGTTCCAGCTGCGGGAGGTGGGGTCGGAGCGGCCGTTGGAGTCGTGGTTAAAGCCCACCTCAACGTCACGCAGCGTCCAGCCCGCGAATTCGTAGTCCGTTGCGAAACCGAGGAACAGCTGCGGCTCGTAGTTGGTCTCACGGAACGGTGAAGATTCTCCGCTGTTCGAAAGCTGCCACCAGGACTTCTGCGTGTAAGAGGCACCGAGCACCGAGTTCGGCCCTAAAATCCCCCGCCAGAACGGGAACGCGAGGCTCAGCTGGAACTTCACTTCGTCCTTACGCGCGTTATCAGACCAGTTATAGGAACTTATCGCCTCTTTATTGATATCGCTGCTCTGGGTGTAAATAACGTAGTTGGTGTCGTACGGGTAGAGCGTGAACGGATTGTCATGCTCCTGGAGCAGGTTCGCAATAATGCTGCCGTGAACGGCAGGTTTATCGTGTACCTCTTTTATCGTTGCTTCCTGCGCATATGCCGTGAAGGGCAGCGCAACCGCCGCCAGTAACCAACCCAGATACGTCCGCATCGGTGGTGTTCTCCTGAAATCGTGACATGTAATGAATCGTTTTGTCCGGGCATTCTACAGACTTCTGCGACAACTTCTCCATCCTCGTTTCTGAAAGTGGAAATCATCATTGTTGAGGCATAAAATCAACATTTTGTTAACAACAAGGATGAGATGCCTCATGTCTGCCACGCTGACCGCCGAAGAAGCCTTAAAACTCGTGGGCGAGATTTTTGTTTATCACATGCCCTTTAACCGCGCGCTGGGTCTGGAGCTGGAGCGATACGAAAAAGACTTCGCCCAGCTGAGCTTCAACAACCAGCCGATGATGGTGGGTAACTGGGCGCAAAGCATTTTGCACGGCGGCGTGATTGCCTCCGCGCTGGACGTGGCGGCGGGTCTGGTCTGCGTGGGCAGCACGCTGACGCGTCATGAGACCATCAATGAAGATGAGCTCCGCCAGCGCCTGTCGCGCATGGGCACCATCGACCTGCGCGTGGACTACCTGCGCCCCGGTCGCGGCAACCGCTTCACCTGCAGCAGCAGCCTGCTGCGGGCGGGTAACAAAGTTGCCGTCGCCCGCGTTGAGCTACATAACGAAGAGCAGGTTTATATCGCCAGCGCAACCGCCACTTATATGGTGGGTTGAGGCGGCAAAATCGGGTAAAATTGATTCACTTTTTTGTAACGGATTTTCCCGATGGATGCTAAACAGACGCGGCAGGGCGTTTTACTCGCCCTTGCCGCTTATTTTATTTGGGGTATCGCACCGGCGTACTTCAAGCTCATTGCCTACGTTCCGGCTGACGAGATCCTCACTCACCGCGTGATCTGGTCGTTCTTCTTTATGATTGCGCTGATGAGCCTCAGCCGTCAGTGGTCGGGCGTCAAAACGCTGCTCAAAACGCCAAAGAAGGTCTTCCTGCTGGCCCTCTCAGCGGTGCTCATCGGCGGCAACTGGCTGCTGTTCATCTGGGCGGTGAATAACCACCACATGCTCGAAGCGAGCCTCGGCTACTTTATTAACCCGCTGGTGAACATCGTTCTTGGGATGATTTTCCTCGGCGAGCGCTTTCGCCGCATGCAGTGGGTAGCCGTCATTCTCGCCTTCTGCGGCGTGCTGGTACAGCTGTGGACCTTCGGCTCGCTGCCGATCATTGCCCTTGGCCTGGCGTTTAGCTTTGCCTTTTACGGCCTGGTGCGTAAAAAAATCGCCGTTGAAGCGCAGACCGGGATGCTGTTTGAAACCCTGTGGCTGCTGCCGGTGGCCGCAATCTATCTGTTCGGCATCGCCGATAGCGCCACCAGCCATATGGGCAGCAACCCGTGGTCGCTGAACCTGATGCTGATGGCCGCGGGCGTCGTCACGACGATTCCGCTGCTGTGCTTTACCGGTGCGGCGACGCGCCTGCGCCTATCGACGCTGGGCTTCTTCCAGTACATCGGCCCGACGCTGATGTTCCTGCTGGCGGTAGTGTTTTACGGCGAAGTGCCGGGCGCGGACAAGATGGTGACCTTCGCCTTCATCTGGGTGGCGCTGGCGATCTTTGTTGCGGATGCGATTTATACCCAGCGCAGAGTGCGCAAAGGGCTGTAGTGCCTTTTTGCCGCCTTATCCGGCCTACACCATCTGTAGGCCCGGTAAACGCAGCGCCGCCGGGCGGATCCTCAAAGCCAGTTCTTGCGCTTAAAGTACAGATACGGCGCCAGCCCGGCGAGGATCATAAAGACAATCGCCCCCGGGTAACCAAAGCTCCAGCGCAGCTCGGGCATAAACTCAAAGTTCATCCCGTAGCTTGATGCCACCAGCGTAGGCGGCAGGAACACCACGGATACCACCGAGAAGATCTTGATGATGCGGTTCTGCTCGATGTTGATAAAACCCATCGCCGCCTGCATCAGGAAGTTAACCTTCTGGAACAGGGATTCGTTGTGCGGCAGCAGGGATTCGATATCGCGCAGGATCTCGCGCGCCTGCTCCAGCTGACCGCCCGGCAGACGCGCCTTGCGCACCAGGAAGTTCAGCGCGCGCTGGGTATCCATCAGACACAAACGCACCTTCCAGCCGATATCTTCCAGCTCCGCCAGCGTGGAGAGCGCTTCGTCATATTCATCGCCCTGATGGCCTTCCATGATCACGCGGCTCAGCTTTTCCAGGTCGCTGTAGATGTTTTCGATCTCGTCCGCCAGCTGTTCGATTTTGGTTTCGAACAGGTCGAGCAGCAGCTCGTAGGCGTTGCCGTCGACCATCGCCTGGCTGCGGGCGCGCATGCGGTAGAGACGAAACGCAGGCAGCTCGCGCTCGCGCAGGGTAAACAGACGGCCGTCGCGAATGGTAAATGCCACGGTGGAGTTACCCGCGTGGTCGTCAGCGTCTTCAAAGAAGAAGAAGGAGTGGATGTGCAGGCCGTCTTCATCTTCAAAAAAACGTGCCGATGCCTCGATGTCTTCCAGTTCAGGACGGGTTGCCAGGCTTTGCCCCAGCTCGGATTGTACGCGAAGGCGTTCATCGTCGTCCGGCTCGACCAGATCCACCCATACGGCATCAACGAGGGGCTGCGACTCTTCAGCTTCTAGCCGATTCAGTCGGTTATTTTCGAGTTGAAATGCGCTCAACATGACCGGGACTCCCAATGCAAAAAATATCGGACAGTTCGGTGGGCACACAGAAACAAATTGGGTTTCAGACCATTAAACAGCCTGACTCAGTGCGACGGGAATAATGCAGTCGCTGACAACCACTAAGGCCATCAGCAAGGGGAGATAGCCTTAGGAGTTGTTCCTGGATGACAGGGAATTGAGCCAGTATCTACTGGGTGTGTCCAAGGCGAATGTCCTCTTAGCGTAATCGTGCGCGCATGTTACGCCAGCTATAACTGCGGCGTCAACACGCAACGGAACGCTGAAGGGCATTAATTGACCTTCAAGGTATAAGGGTAGCAGATCATTACAAAATAATGATATTTTTCTGAAAGTTACACCGTTTCCAGCTTCGCATAAGCCGCCACCAGCCATTTGATCCCCTGGCCCTGGAACGCCACCTGCAGGCGGCTGTGCTCGCCGCTGCCTTCGAGGTTCACAATGGTACCTTCGCCAAACTTCGAATGGCGCACGCGCTGACCCAGCTTGTAGCCCGTGTCATTTTCAGAGATCGGGGTTCCCATGCGCTGATGGCTGACCGGGCGGCTGATGCTGGCGCGCAGGCGCACCTCTTCCACGCACGCTTCCGGCAGCTCGCCGATAAAGCGTGACGGACGGTGGTAAACCTCTTTGCCGTACAGACGGCGGGTTTCGGCGTAGGTCAGCGTCAGCTTTTGCATCGCGCGGGTGACGCCCACGTAAGCCAGACGACGCTCCTCCTCCAGACGGCCGCCTTCATCCAGCGACATCTGGCTCGGGAACATCCCCTCTTCCATCCCGACGATAAACACCTGCGGGAACTCCAGGCCTTTGGCGGAGTGGAGGGTCATCAGCTGAACCGCATCCTGCCAGGTGTCCGCCTGCCCCTCGCCCGCTTCCAGCGCGGCGTGGGAGAGAAACGCCTGCAGCGGCATCAGGTCTTCGTCTTCTTCGTTGTAGCTGAACTGGCGCGTTGCCGTCACCAGTTCCTCTAAGTTCTCAATACGAGTCTGGCCCTTCTCGCCTTTTTCCTGCTCGTACATGGTACGCAGGCCGGAGTCCTTGATGACCCGGTCGGTCTGCACGTGCAGCGGCATGTCGGCGGTTTCCTGCGCCAGGGCGTCAATCAGCTCAATAAAGCGCTGCAGCGCGCTGGCGGCGCGTCCTGCGAGGGCTTTTTCCTGCAGCAGCTCGCGGCACGCCTGCCACAGGGTAAGCTGGCGATCGCGCGAGGCCTGACGCACCACGTCCAGCGTGCGGTCACCGATGCCGCGGGTTGGCGTATTTACCACGCGCTCAAACGCCGCGTCGTCGTTACGATTGGCAATCAGGCGCAGATACGAGAGCGCGTCCTTGATTTCCTGACGTTCGAAGAAGCGCATGCCGCCGTAAATGCGGTACGGCATGCTCACCTGCAGCAGCGCCTCTTCCAGCACGCGCGACTGGGCGTTACTGCGGTAGAGAATGGCGCACTGCTCCAGCGCGCCGCCGTTGTCCTGCCAGGTTTTGATGCGGTTCACCACGAAGCGCGCTTCGTCGAGCTCGTTGAAGGCGCAGTAGATGGAGATTGGCTCGCCGTCGACGCCATCGGTCCACAGCTTTTTACCCAGACGCCCGTTGTTGTTTTCGATCAGGGCGTTCGCCGCGCTGAGGATGTTGTTCGTTGAGCGGTAGTTCTGCTCCAGACGAATGGTCTGCGCGCCGGGGAAGTCGTTGAGGAAGCGCTGGATGTTTTCCACCTGCGCCCCGCGCCAGCCGTAGATTGACTGGTCGTCATCGCCGACGATCATGACCTTGCCGGTATCGCCAGCCAGCAGGCGGATCCACGCGTACTGGATGTTGTTGGTATCCTGGAATTCATCCACCAGGATATTGGTGAAGCGTTCGCGGTAATGCTGAAGGATGTGCGGCTTGTTGAGCCACAGCTCGTGGGCGCGCAGCAGCAGTTCGGCAAAATCCACCAGACCGGCGCGATCGCAGGCTTCCTGATAGGCCTTGTAGACGTTCTGCCAGGTCTGCTCGACCGGGTTGCCAAAGCTCTGGATATGGTGCGGGCGCAGCCCTTCGTCTTTTTGGCCGTTGATGTACCACATCGCCTGACGCGGCGGCCACTGCTTCTCGTCAAGGTTCATCGCCTTGATCAGACGCTTCAGCAGGCGAAGCTGATCTTCGCTGTCGAGG
>CAMKZP010000264.1 GCA_946477805.1 uncultured Enterobacter sp. | reverse complement strand
TTGTAATATTTTTTTAAGATGCAAATCAGAGTTATTTATTAATCTAGGAACTGAATCTCCACGGATAATCTAGACAGTTTTGAAACGTAGATCTGAAGATAAGTGACTTCTTTCTAATGCTATTGTAGAAATTACATTACCAGACAGGAATGGCTGTTACGCCTTAGGCGCTGTACTTCCAGAGACACGCTTGAAAAAGTGATAGAAAAAACAAACACGATCTGACCGACGACGAACTGGACCCCTTTAATGCAGCTATCGATCACCGGCTGACAGAACTGACAATAACCGGGAGAGTGTTTTATCAGCTCACGTAATAATGTGCAGATATACTCAAATGACCAGCAACGGGAACGCCCGGCGGGTAATGATTTCAGACCTTCAATGCCCGACAGCGTGAACCAGTTAATCCAGTATCCCACAAAAGAGCGGGTGCAGCAGAGCGTTCTGGAAACGTCGCTGACGCGATCTCCGCGATGCAGCTTCAGCATGGCGGTCAGCCTGCGGGCATGATTTTTGTCACGCGTTTTATGGATAGTTTTCTGCATCAGGCGTCGTTCAGTTCGGGGAATTGGTGCTATGATCGGCATCGCTCAGTCCGGTTGGTGATTTTGATTGGTTTGGCGATTGATCAAATCGCACAATCCGGGCTGTGTTCCCTCAAAGTGACCTACTATTTCGCGCAGCTATTTAGATGAAGTATTCTCTCATTCAGGAAAACCATGCTCTCAGGAAGATATTGACCTCATTTTTTATTCAGCTCATGTATTTCAATCTATTCTGGGGTTATAGGGGAGGAATTAGGTATTTTCCCTATCGTTTATTCCGCAACTGTTTTATTAATCGCATTAATGTAGAAAGCCCCACATCCATGGTACTGGCCGCAGCTGCAACGGTATAGTTCTGTTCAAGGACTAATTGAGCAGATTCACGTTCCAACTCTAGCTGGAATTTCTTTTTTCATTGATGCACATGTAATGTAATGAAGCGAGCATATCACTTTTGTTCAGGTGGCTAAATTCAGTAAACCACACCAGTTGCTCAGTGGTAAGAAAATTCGCATAAACAGGTACTGCAAGCTTCATCATGGAATTGAGCAATGCTGATGAATCTTAACACTTTCTAAACATCTAGTAATAATTTATTGACAGAATAATTGTTTAAGAACATAAACCCACCTGGAATGACGAAATTTATAAGGATATTTTTATGAGGATTTCAGGTTCGATACTGTACATTGTCATGTCTGCTTCTTTTCCTGCTATTGCAGACGTTGGTAACGGTGTTTTTACTCAGAAAAGTTTAAGTGGAGACATAGCCTTAGGTAGCTTAAGCGGTAAGACCAAGGAACGGGTTTACGACCCAGATTCCAGTGGGCATAAGAATAGCCAGCTCAACTGGAAATACAATAACGCTGCCATCATTAAAGGTTCTCTTGACTTGGATGTAATTCCCTGGGTATCAGTTGGCGCTTCTGGCTGGACAACCATTGCCAGCCGTGGTGGTTATATGGACGATACAGACTGGCAGGATGAAAGTAAGAACTCATGGACAGACCAGAGCAGGCATCCTGACACTCGTTTAAACTACGCAAATGAATTTGATTTAAACGTAAAAGGGTGGCTGTTAAATGAACCTACCTATCGTTTTGGTATGATGGTCGGTTATCAGGAAAGCCGATATAGCTTCAAAGCCTCCGGAGGATACTTCAATTACACCGATGAAGATACAGGTCTGCCTGACGTTGGGGCTTTCCCGGCCGGAATGACAGTTATCGGTTACAAACAGCATTTTAAAATGCCATACATCGGCATTATAGGTAATTACCGTTATGAACGTTTCGAGTTCGGTGGTAGTTTCAAATATAGTGGATGGGTGCGCGCAACGGATAACGATGAGCACTACTTTGCAAATACAACTTTCAGAGCGAATATCAAGAATCAGAATTATTACTCTCTTGTCGGTAATGCAGGTTATTACTTAACGCCTGATACAAAAATCTATCTGGAAGGTGCATGGAGCCGTACAACTAACAAAAAAGGTAGTTTGTCAGTCAATGATTACAGTTCAGGCGAGAAAAATAGCGCAGAGAACAGTAGCGGTATTGAAAGCTATAGTTTTATGACAACAGTCGGTCTGAAGTACTCTTTCTGAGTGTATATAAGCCGGACTATTCGTCCGGCTTGACTCACGACTATTAATCACTCAGTACACTAGGGGTATATTTGAATATGCTCTATATATACCACCAGTAAAGATCCCGACGAATGTGATTGTGACCACATAAGTGATACCATAGTGCACAAGACCACTTAAATGTTACCAGAAGGACAAATAATGTTCGTTTTTGGTTACCTCCGGGCATCAACATCAGAGCAGGATGCCAATCGGGCACAAAATGCACTGAAGGCATTTGCAAACCAACATGGCCACCGTATTGCTGGCTGGTATATCGATAATGTCTCCGGTACAACAATGAACCGTCCTGAACTGATCAGGCTTCTAGGGGATGCGGAACCTGGTGATGTCATTCTTATTGAACAGGTCGACAGGCTTACCCGCCTGGATGATGCAGGCTGGGAGACACTCAGAAAGCAAATCACAGACAAACAGCTGGCCATCGTCAGTCTTGATTTACCGACCAGCCATCTGGCGCTATCAAGCACAGTAAGTGATGACTTTACCCGAAGCATGCTGAAGGCCGTAAATGGCATGATGCTGGATATGCTGGCCGCCATTGCCCGAAAAGATTACGAAGACCGTCGACGTCGTCAGTCAGAGGGGATCAGTAAGGCGAAAGCTGAAGGAAAATACCGTGGCAGGGTAGCCGATGCGCAGAAACATGAACTGATACGTACTCTGCGCCTGGTCAACGGAAAATCGCTGCGAGAAACAGCTCGCCTGGCTGGAGTTTCTAAAATGACAGTGATTCGAGTCTGCTCCAGTGCAGATAAATAACTCATACAAAGGAAGTAAGATGCAAACAAAAATAATAAACCTGGCAATCTATACGCTAATAGTTGCAGGGCTCACTTTTCTGGGCGTGCGACTCTACGACGCCGTTTCGGATACAACAGATCCCGCCATTGCAAATGGCCCTCTATGGGCTGGGTTATGTGTGAAAAAAGACACCAAAGATGGAGTCAATGAGTTAATTTGCTCGGACATCAGGATTTTCGTGAAAGCCGAAGATTATGAACGTTCTCTTCGTAAACGTGATTTGTCCGGCATCATGAGTAATCCCCATACGGAGAGTGGGAAGGCGGATCGCTTACCTGATATAAATAATTGATATGAGGGCAATCTGACCGGACGGCCTTACACAAAAGAAAGACATCCTCATCCGCCAGATCATTATGCGCCGTTCCTGCCTGTGATAGCATATTCGGGTCATTTTTCAGAGACAGGGCTGATGAAGAAGAAAAACAGCACACCCACTCCCCATGATGCCACGTTCAGGCAGTTCCTGACGCAACCGGATGTTGCCCGGGATTTCATGGAGCTGCATCTGCCAGCAGAGCTGCGGGCCATCTGCGACCTCAGCACACTGAAGCTGGAATCAGGCTCTTTCGTCGAGGATGACCTCCGCCAGTATTTCAGCGACGTCCTCTACAGCCTGAAAACCACAGTCGGCGACGGATATATTCATGTCCTTATCGAGCATCAGTCAACGCCTGACAAACATATGGCTTTCCGCCTGATACGCTATGCGGTGGCCGCCATGCAGCGCCACCTGGAAGCTGGGCATAAAAAGCTGCCGCTTGTGATACCGGTGCTGTTCTATACGGGTAAGCGCAGCCCGTATCCGTATTCCACCCGGTGGCTGGATGAGTTTGACGATCCGGCGCTGGCAGGCAAACTCTACAGCGACGCTTTTCCACTGGTAGACGTTACGGCCATTCCGGATGATGAAATCGCTGGCCATCGCAGCATGGCTGCCCTGACCTTACTGCAGAAACATATTCATCAGCGGGACCTGGCAGAACTGGTTGACCGGCTGGCGCCCATCTTGCTGGCCGGATATCTGTCTTCATCACAGGTAATATCGCTGGTACACTATATAGTGCAGGCAGGCGAAACATCGGACGCCGAAGCCTTTGTACGCGAACTGGCACAGCGTGTGCCGCAACACGGAGACGCACTCATGACCATCGCACAACAGCTTGAACAGAAAGGCATCGAGAAAGGCAGGGCTGAAGGCCTGCAACTTGGTGAACAACGCGGCATTGAAAAAGGAGAGCGTGAAGCTACCCTCAAAATTGCTCGTACCATGCTGCAGAACGGCATTGACCGCAGTACCGTCATGAAAATGACCGGTCTGTCTGAAGACGACCTGGCGCAGATCCGCCACTAACTCCCCTTTACTGGCACTCCCTGCCCGGCCATCAGTGAATACTGGTGAGGCGGGGAGGCACCAGACTCAGGCTCTGCCAGCCACAGCGCATCACCCCCGCGACGTTCTCCGTAAGACAAGCTGTCGGAGAGGGTTGTCAAAAGCGACATAGGGTTTGCTCCGGGAGAGATAAGTGCTGTTTACGTCTGCATTTCATTTCTAACGCCAGATCTGTTCAGAACTGGCTTCTGGACAGATCTGGCGTTGGACAAGCCTCCGGCGCGTCAGCCTGTTAAAGATTATCCCTGTCCTTTCAACATCGCCACTGCTTCGGTTCCCGGCATCTGGAACTGCACGCGGTGCCTTGCCGCAACATCGAGCGCAAACACCCTGGTATACACCTCCGTCGAGCTGACAGACTTGTGCCCCATCAGGCTCTGCAGCACCTTCAGCGGAATGCCTGCGTACAGCATATGCATTGCGTAGGAGTGGCGGAAGGTGTGCGGCGTCACTGGCACCGAGAATCTTACTCCGTCAGCAGCGGCCGCTTCCACGGCTTCGTTCAGCCAGGTCCTTACCGTCCGGTCTGTGATTTCCCAGATACGTGCCTTCTCCGTTCTGCCGGTTCGCTTATTGCGACGCTCGAGCGGAATTTTCAGGGTGGCCACCATCATCTCCAGCTGGCTGACATACTGGTGATCGGAAAGCGGAACCAGCCGGTGGGCCTGAACGCTGGCGGGCGCCCGTCCGGCCGTTCTGGCTGCTTTCTCCGTTCGCTGCTTGAGGGTGGCCAGCTGTACGAACGGGTAGGGCGGGGCCAGGGAAAAATCACTCCGGGTCAGGGCCAGGGCTTCATTGATACGCGCGCCCGTGTTCCAGAGGGTAGCCAGCAGCATCTTGCGGTGGAGATCGGGCACATAGTGGAGCAGGGCACTCACTTCCGGTGCCAGCAGGTATTTCGGTAGTTCGTCCTGAACGAGAGCCATCTGGCGCAGGGCCAGGGCGGCCGGGTAGTCGATGGCCACCGGCAGCTGCGTGGTAACGGGCTGAGGATAATGTGCAGGAAGCTTCTGGTTCATATAGTTATCCGTGAGAAGGATTTTCCTGACGACAGTAAAGCGGAGGCTCACCAGGATTGCGGGTGATATAGTTCGGAAAATCCGTGATCTCAGTCTGGCTGTAGGGGGTAAAGCTCTCTCCGGTCGCAAACCGGCTCCGGAATCCCTCCAGCACTGTTTTTTCACCTTCGGGCCCGGCCGCCGGCATCGAGACGCTCATACTGGTCGGATCAATACGCGAATACTGACCGGTCCCTGTCTCTTATACACATCTGACGCTG
>CAMKZP010000263.1 GCA_946477805.1 uncultured Enterobacter sp. | reverse complement strand
CGGCAGCGTCAGATGTGTATAAGAGACAGTTATTTTTGGTACCCTTGCCGGACATCAGGCGGCGATGCGTTCGAAAAAGGCATAAGGCACCTGTTCTGTAGGCCGGATAAACCCCCGTTATCCGGCAGTTTCCCCGGCGGCGCGGTGCCTGCCGGGGCTACGTTTGAGGAAATATGCCATGCCTGATGACAGCCGCGTTTACAGCTACTCCGCCGTTCTGATGGGCTCACCCATCCTCCTGAAGCTTTTTTCCCATGACGACGCGCTCGCCTCCCGCGTGTTCCGCCTGATTAAACAGTACGAAGACCTCCTGACCGTCAACCGCGCGCATTCCCAGGTGATGGATATCAACCATGCCGCCGGGCAGCATCCGGTTTCCGTCAGCCGCCCGGTGTTCGATCTCATCCGCTGCGCGAAGGCGGCAAGCCTGCTCAAGGACAGCGCCTTCAATCTGGCCATTGGCCCACTGGTGAAGCGCTGGAAAATCGGTTTTAAGGGCGACAGCGTACCGCCAGCCGATGAGATTGCAGCCCTGCTGGCGATAACCGATCCCCATGAGGTCGTGCTTGACGAGCGCAACGGCAGCGTATTCCTTGCGCGTAAGGGAATGGAAATCGATCTGGGGGCGATTGCCAAAGGCTATATCGCTGACCGGGTGCGGGATTATCTTCACAAAGCAGGCACGGACCTGGGGCTGATTAACCTGGGCGGCAATATTCAGACCTTAGGTTCGCCAGAAGGGGGCTGGAGCGTGGGGCTGAAAAAACCGTTCGCGGGGGATGAGCTGATAGGCGCGCTGGCGGTGGAGAACATGTCCGTCGTCACCTCGGGAACCTATGAGCGCTTCTTTGAGCATTACGGCAAACGCTATCACCATATTCTCGACCCGAGCACCGGGTATCCGCTCGACAACGAGCTGGACAGCGTCACTATCGTGTCGAAAGATTCCATCGACGGCGATATCTGGACCACGCTGATGTACGGCATGGGCGTGGAGAAAGGCTGCGCCGCCCTGCGCGCGCGCCCCGATATCGAGGCTATCTTTGTGACCAAAACAAAAGAAGTGGCGATCTCCTCGATGCGCCACTTCCGCTTTACCCTGCTGGATAACCGCTACCGCATTACTGGCAGTACTGCTTGAGCAGGCCGGTTTGTTCCGGCTGGAGCCGGTAACGGTACACCGGACGGCCGGTTGCACCGTAGTGGATGCTGGTGAACAGAATGTTGATCTGCGCCAGCCAGATCAGATATTTGCGGCAGGAAACGCGGGAAATATTGACAGCGTTTGCCAGGTCATCGGTGGAAAATTCCGTCTCCGGGTGGCCGTCAATCCACTGGCAGATGGTGCGCAGCGTCTGCGGCGTGAGCCCTTTCGGCAATTTCTTGCTGTCCGCCAGCTCCGGCGCGCCGCCGTGGATAAGCCGGTCCACGTCAGCCTGTTCATAATACTGATGTGAGCCCATCAGGCTGTGCTTCGCCTTCCAGCCGTTCAGCGCCTCTTCAAAACGCGGGAACTGGAAGGGCTTAATCAAATAGTCCACCACGCCGTAGTGCATGGAGGTCTGGATCGTCGCGGCGTCGGAGGCCGAGGAGATCATAATCATGTCGATGGGCCTGCCTGATGCGCGAATGATCGGCAGCAGATCCAGCCCGTTATCCTGCTGCATATAAACATCCAGCAGCACCAGGTCGACCGGCTGAGCGGGGTTAGCGATAACCGCCTCGGCCTGATTAAGCGTGGAGGCGATGCCGCAGCAGCTAAACCCTTCAACACGGTTCACGTACAGCCGGTTGAGGTCCGCGACCATGGCGTCATCATCGACAATTAAGACATTTATCACGCGATATTCCTCTCGCTATCCCAGGGGATCTGAACAAAAAATTGGGTAAATACGCCAGGCTCAGATTCGACGGTAATATCACCGCCGAGGTTCTGGATCTGCTGGCGCGCAAGGAACAGCCCAACGCCGCGGTTTTCACCTTTCGTTGAGTAGCCCTTGGTAAAAATAGCCTCCAGCCGCGAAGGGTCGATACCGGGGCCGTCATCGCTCACTTCGCCGCTGAGCCAGCCGTTTTGATAGTGCAGGAGCAGGCCGATCTCGCCTTCCGGCTGGCCTTCCATCGCGTCCAGCGCGTTCTCAATCAGGTTACCCAGCACCGTTATCAGCACCGCCACCTGCTCTTCGTTGGCGGTATCCGGAAGCTGGCACTCATCCGCCAGCGTCAGAGTGACACCCACCTCTTTGGCGCGGTTGATTTTACCCAGCAGGAAGCCTGCAATCACGGGGGATTTCACCTTGCGCTGGATGGCGCCAATGTCCGTCTGGTAGTTTTGCGCCGTCTGGATGATGTACTCCTCCAGCTTGTCGTAACGCTTCATGTGCAGCAGGCCGAGGATCACATGGAGTTTGTTCATAAACTCATGCGTGTGCGAGCGCAGGGCGTCGACATAGTTGACCATGCCGTCGATGCGCTGCACCAGCTGGCTGATTTCGGTTTTATCGCGGAAGGTGCCGATCGCGCCTATCACCTGATTCTGACTTTTCACCGGCACCATGTTGCACAGCAGCAGGCGACCGTTGCAGCCGATCTCCCGATCCTTGCGCGCGACGCCGGTCCTGGAAACCTCCCGAAGGCTCGCCAGCAGCGGTTCGCTGGCGTTTTCGGTCTGCCTGCCCGATGACAGGAGCAGTATTTTCCTGGCAGCGTGGTTAATCATCGTGACGCGCCCGTGGACATCAACGGCCAGCACCCCTTCACGAAGGGACTGGAGCATCGCCTGGCGCTGTTCGAACAGGGCGGAGATCTCGTACGGCTCCAGCCCGAAGAGGATGCGCTTCAGGACGCGGACCAGCCCCCAAATCGCCAGGGAACTCATCAGGATGCTGAATAAGATAGTCCAGACGGCATTCAGACGCCCGCGGGCGATCTGGTCTTCGACTTTTTTGAGGGAGATACCCACCACGACCACGCCAATCTGCTCGTGATGGTCATCAAAGACGGGAGTAAACACGCGCAGCGCTTCGTCCAGCGACCCGCGGTTAACGGAGACATTTTCCCTGCCTTCCAGCGCGGAGGGCAGATCGTCGCCGATAAAATGGAGCCCGAGCAGGGCTTCGTTCGGGTGCGAGTAGCGGATGCCGCGCATATCGGTGACGACGGTAAACAGCAGGTCGTTGCGCCTGGTCACGGCCTGGGCGAGGGGCTGGATGATATCCGCCTGCGGGGCCTGCATCAGCCCGCGCTTCACTTCCGCACTGTCGGCAAAGGTTCTGGCGATGCCGAGCGCGGTATCTTTGACGTCGTCCCGGGTGGCCCTGGTGATCTGCACCGAGTAGAGCGCAAACACCAGCAGCAGCACGGAGCCGATAATGGCGCACACCATCAGCGTGACCAGCGTGCTCAGCTTCATAGGCCGCCTGCGCGTCAGGGGGAAGGGCTGCAAATCGCTCATTACGGCTCCGCGAAGGTAAAGGAAGGGCTAATTATCGCTGATGATGCGCGTTTCATAAAGCTATGCATTCGCAGCGCTTTTCGTGAGCCTCCTCTCATGCCACCCATACAAAACACTTTATAGTGTGTGGGTACTCATAATAAGGAGGCTGTTTATGAGCATTATGCTTACCGGTTCAGTCAAGGAAAGACGGCACGCCAGCACGATGAACATCGATAGATTGTCCACGCTGGACATGCTGAACGTCATTCACCAGGATGATGCACTTATTTCCGACGCCATCACACCGTTCTTACCGATGATTGCCCGCGTGGTGGACAACGCTGCGGCAACGCTTAGCCGCGGCGGACGCCTGACGATCGTCGGCGCCGGATCCTCCGGGCGTATGGCGCGGCAGGCGGCAGAGGACTATGCGCCGGGAAAACATCCCGTTATCGCCATTGTTACGGACGAAGACGCCGACCGCTACGAGCGTGGGGCGGCGGATCTTCAGGCTATCAACTTTGGCGAGCACGACATGATGCTGGCACTCACCGTCAGCGGAAAGACGCCGTGGGTCTGGGGGGCGATGCGCCACGCCTGGTCGATGGGGTCGCCGGTAGCGATTGTCACCACCGATGCGCAAAGCGAAGCGGCGCAGCTGGCGAGCATGGTCATAGCGCCTGAACTGGGCGCGGACGTCGTCGCGGGGTATGCCAATGCCAAAGCAGGCATCGCCCAGAGAATGATCCTCAATATGATAAGCACCGGGCTGGCCGTTCGCACCGGTCGCGTTTACAGCAACCTGCGCGTGGATCTGGAGGCAAGCAGCACGAAGTGGCTCGAACGGCAAATCGCCATGGTGATGGAAGCGGGCGGATGCAGCCGGGCTACGGCAAAAGCGGCGCTGGAAAGTTGTAATCACAGCTGCAAAACGGCCGTGCTGATGGTGTTGACGGGTCTGGACGCGTGGAAAGCGCATGAGCTGCTGGCGCAGAATAACGGGTTTATTCGCGTGGCGCTGCAGGAAGCGCCGTAGTATTTGGTGGCTGAAATCAATAAAGCCCGCAGATGCGGGCTTTGATGTTTCTGAGGATTAGAACTGGTAGATCATGCCCACGCCAACGATGTCGTCGGTAGAAATACTGTTTGCTTTGTAGAAGGCGTCGTCTTCGTCCAGCAGGTTGATTTTGTAATCAGCGTAGGTGGAGAAGTTTTTGTTGAAGCTGTAGGTCATGCCCACGTCGATGTAGTTAACCAGATCCATGTCGCCATGCTGACCCTGAGGGCGGCTGGCATTGCCTGGGTAAGTCATATCTTTGCCTTTGGAATACACCCAGGCCAGGGATGGACGCAAACCGAAATCAAACTGGTACTGAGCCACTGCTTCAAAGTTCTGAGTTTGATCCGCGATGCCCACATTGCCGTATGGCGTCATGTTGCGAGTTTCTGCATACATCATGGCCAGATAGACGTTATTGGCATCGTATTTAGCACCAAGGGTCCAGGCTTCAGCCGTTTCACCGCTCGCAAAGTGGGCGTTGTTTCGGCCTGCAGCAACCTGCTCGTTGGTACGGTCAGAAGAGGAGTACGCAGCGCCCAGGCTCAGACCGAAGTCGAAGTCATAGGACGTGGACATACCGTAGCCGTCGCCGTTCTGGAAACGCACATCGTCATGACCGTTTTTGGTGCCTTCCTGATCTTCATCGGCATTGGAACCTTCGTTGTTGCCCTGATACTGCAGCGCGAAGTTCAGCCCATCAACCAGACCGAAGAAGTCTGAATTACGGTAAGTCGCCAGACCGTTGGCACGGCCAGTCATAAAGTTATCGGTCCAGGTGTAGGAATCGCCACCGAATACTGGCAGCATATCCGTCCAGGCTTCAACGTCATAGACCACGCCGTAATTACGACCGTAATCAAATGAACCGTATTCGCCATATTTCAGGCCAGCGTAGGCCAGACGGTTAAATGAGGTGTCCCCGGCGCTTTCGGTATCGTTGGCGTAGGTTTTATATTCCCACTGGCCGTAGCCGATCAGGTCGCTGGTGATCTGCGTTTCGCCTTTAAAACCAATCTGCACGTAGGTTTCGTCGCCGTCGTCGCCAGGGTTATCGGAGAAGGTATGGCGCGCGTCGACCTTACCGTACAGGTCGACTTTGTTGCCGTCTTTGTTATACATCTCAGCCGCCTGCGCAGCACCGGCCATTAATAACGCGGGTACAAGAATTGCCAATACTTTTCT
>CAMKZP010000262.1 GCA_946477805.1 uncultured Enterobacter sp. | reverse complement strand
GATCTACACTCGACTAGTCGTCGGCAGCGTCAGATGTGTATAAGAGACAGTCGGCCAACAGGGCAAGCGAGCCGGAGAGCAGCCCGCCGATCACCTCTATGACCATAAAAATTGCCGTGACGGCCAATGCCAGCATCAGCCGTTTTGCGTTGTCATCGCCGGGGGTATCTGCGTGTGAATGCGTGTGCGCCATATCTGATTCCATGATGGGGTAATATCCTGAGTGTAGCGTTTTTAATGGCTTAAATAAAAAAGGAGAGCACAGGCTCTCCTTATTCACAGCAATTGCACGTTACTGCGTGGTGCCGTCCGTTTTGGTGTCGGCATCTTTACCCACTTTGTCATTTGGGTTCGGGCATTTACCGTCTTTGCACACGGTATTTTTGTGCACTTCGTCGGTGGTCATGCCGTCATGATTGGTGGTGCCTGAGCCGGTCCCGTCCGGGTGCAGCATAGTGCCAGCGCTATTGGTATTGCCGGTGTTGATGTTGCTGTTATCAACGTTATTAGGGGCAATATTCTGTTTTGCATCCGGGGCAACCTGGCCTGCTTCAGCGGCGGCGTTGGCATCACCGTTGCTGCCGGAAGAGTTAGCGTCGGCCGCAAGGGCGCTACCGCTCGCCAGGGTAAGGGTTGCTGTCAGGAAGAGAGTAGCCAGTTTCGTCATTTTCATCATGGTGCTCCTGTTCTGGTCGTTATGCTGGATAACATTTTCCAACAGTGCATCTCGTGCAGTGGCGAAAGATCCAACCATTCTGACTTAAGTCAGTATGGAATCGTGTTTAGACATTAAATGTTGGTTGTTACAATTAAAAAGCATAGAGCAGATCTCATTTTTCGCTATTTTGTGGCGTTTTTTAGCTGAATTCCAGGAATTATCTGCGCGGAGTGTAAAAGCCCGTTTACACTTCCGGGCCGACAAGTTAGATTGAAAGCATTGCTTTCATTACTAAAGATATGGCAGAGCTGGAAAGAAAATGAATTATCAGAATGACGATTTACGCATCAAAGAGATCAACGAGTTATTACCGCCAGTAGCACTCCTTGAGAAATTCCCCGCCACTGAAAATGCTGCAAATACGGTGTCCCACGCCCGCAAAGCGATCCACAAAATCCTGAAGGGCAATGACGATCGTCTCCTGGTGGTCATTGGCCCGTGCTCCATTCACGATCCTGCCGCAGCCAAAGAGTACGCGGCCCGTCTGCTTGCACTGCGCGAGGAGCTAAAGGACGATCTGGAAATCGTCATGCGCGTGTACTTTGAAAAGCCGCGTACTACCGTGGGCTGGAAGGGGCTGATTAACGATCCGCATATGGATAACAGCTTCCAGATCAACGACGGCCTGCGCATCGCGCGCAAGCTGCTGCTGGAAATTAACGACAGCGGCCTGCCCGCAGCCGGTGAATTCCTCGATATGATCACGCCGCAGTACCTGGCTGACCTGATGAGCTGGGGGGCAATCGGCGCGCGCACGACGGAATCTCAGGTTCACCGCGAGCTTGCGTCTGGCCTATCCTGTCCGGTTGGCTTCAAGAACGGCACGGACGGCACCATCAAAGTCGCCATTGACGCAATCAACGCCGCGGGCGCGCCGCACTGCTTCCTCTCCGTGACCAAGTGGGGCCACTCGGCGATTGTTAACACCAGCGGTAACGGTGATTGCCACATCATTCTGCGCGGCGGTAAAGAGCCGAACTACAGCGCTAAACACGTTGCAGAAGTGAAGGCGGGTCTGGAGAAAGCCGGTCTGTCGCCGCAGGTGATGATCGATTTCAGCCACGCTAACTCCAGCAAGCAGTTCAAAAAGCAGATGGAAGTGGGCGCCGACGTTTGCCAGCAGATCGCCGGCGGCGAGCAGGCGGTGATTGGGGTGATGATCGAGAGCCACCTGGTAGAAGGCAATCAGAACCTGGAAGGCAGCGAGCCGCTGGTTTACGGCAAGAGCGTGACCGATGCCTGCATCGGCTGGGACGATACCGACGCCCTCCTGCGCCAGCTGGCGAACGCGGTAAAAGCGCGCCGCGGCTAAGCCCTGAAGCAGCAATAAAAAAGCGCGGAATGCTCCGCGCTTTTTTTATGCCTGGCGAAAATTATTTCGCTTTACCCTGGTTCGCGACAGCCGCCGCTTTCGCAGCGATTTCGTCGGCGTTACCGAGGTAGTAGTGTTTGATTGGCTTGAAGTTTTCATCAAACTCATACACCAGCGGCACGCCGGTAGGGATGTTCAGTTCGAGGATCTCGTCTTCGCCCATGTTGTCCAGGTATTTCACCAGCGCGCGCAGGGAGTTCCCGTGCGCGGCAACGATGACGCGCTCGCCGCTTTTCAGGCGTGGCAGAATGGTTTCGTTCCAGTATGGCACAACGCGGTCGATGGTCAGCGCCAGGCTTTCGGTCTGTGGCAGTTCGGCATCGGTCAGTTTTGCGTAGCGCGGATCGTGGCCCGGGTAGCGCTCGTCATCTTTGGTCAGCTCTGGCGGAGTCACAGCAAAACCACGACGCCACTGCTTAACCTGCTCGTCACCGTATTTTTCAGCGGTTTCCGCTTTGTTCAGACCCTGCAGCGCACCATAATGACGCTCGTTTAGTTTCCAGGACTTCTCAACCGGCAGCCAGGCCTGATCCAGTTCGTCCAGAACGTTCCACAGCGTGTGGATGGCACGTTTCAGCACAGAGGTGTAAGCAAAATCAAAGCTGAAGCCTTCTTCCTTCAGCAGTTTGCCTGCCGCTTTTGCTTCGCTTACGCCTTTCTCGGACAGATCAACGTCGTACCAACCGGTAAAGCGGTTTTCGTTGTTCCACTGGCTTTCGCCGTGGCGCACCAGAACCAGCTTAGTAATAGCCATTTCTTACTCCTCAAGCATTTTGAATGATAACAATTCTCATTATATTGCCGTGGCCGTGCCAGCAGCAACGCTTAACCCTAACCATAGCGAAAATAGTTGCGGAGTGTAAGGTGCTTGTGAATCCGTGGTTATGATTTTGTCTGCGATCGGCGCTATTTTCAGCAAGACGCGCAGAAAAAAGCCCTCCTGGCGGAGGGCTGGAAATTAATGTGTGATGAAATGATACTCCGTGACGCTCACGTACTCTTCTCCGGGGCGCAGTACGCATCCCGGCTGCGGCCATTCCGGATGGTTCGGGCTGTCCGGCAGAAACTCGCTTTCAAGCGCAATGCCCTGCCAGTCGCGGTATTCATCATGCTCTCGCGCAGGCGTACCAGCGAGGTAGTTACCCGAATAGAACTGCAGGGCAGGGGCGGTGGTGTAGACCGTCATCTGGAGCTTCTCGTCGGCGGACCAGACGTGTGCGGCCGGCCGCTGAAGATCGCCTTTCGCCTGCAGCAGGAAAGCGTGGTCATAGCCTTTTACCTTACGCTGATCGTCATCGCTCAGGAAATCCTGGCCAATGGCTTTCGCGCTGCGGAAATCAAAGCTGTTGCCGCTAACTTCTTTCAGCCCCTGATACGGGATCCCCGCCTCATCCACCGGCAGGTAGGCGTCTGCCAGTATCTGCAGCTTATGGCTGCGCACGTCGCAGAGGCTACCGTCCAGGTTGAAGTACGCGTGGTTGGTCAGGTTGACCGGGCACGGCTTATCAACCGTCGCGCGGTATTCAATGGCGATACGGCTATCGTCGGTCAGGGTAAAGCGGGCGGTGGCGGTCAGGTTTCCCGGAAAACCCTGATCGCCATCAGGTGAATCCAGGGAAAATAACACTTCACCGTCGTTTTGCTGAACAATCTTCCAGCGGCGCTTATCAAACCCCTGCGGGCCGCCGTGCAGCTGGTTTTCACCCTGGCTCGGCAGCAGCGGGTAACGCACGCCGTCAAGCTCAAAACTGCTTTTCGCGATGCGGTTGGCATAGCGTCCTACGGACGCGCCAAGATAGGCGGACTGGCTGACATACTGTTCCGGCGATGCGCAGCCGAGCAGCGTTTCGCGCACGCTGCCATCGGGCAGGGGAACGCGGGCAGAAAGCAGGGTAGCGCCCCAGTCCATCAGGGTTACCACCATCCCTGCGCCGTTGCGCAGGGTTAACAGGCGATACGGCAGACCATCCGGTGCAAGAGTTGGCGTTTCGTTTAGCACTGTCCGGCTCCTTGTGTTGCTTTGCAGACATAGAAGGTTTCTTTGATGCCGGTTTTGGCTTCGTACTCTTTCGCTACCGCATCCTGTACCGCAGGAACCAGCTCTTCCGGAACCAGCGCCACGATACAACCCCCAAAGCCGCCGCCGGTCATACGCACGCCGCCCTTATCGCCGATGGTCGCCTTAACGATCTCCACCAGGGTGTCGATCTGCGGGACGGTAATTTCGAAATCGTCGCGCATAGACGCGTGAGATTCTGCCATCAGCTCACCCATGCGTTTCAGGTCGCCTTTGGCCAGGGCGGACGCCGCTTCAACGGTGCGGGCGTTCTCGGTCAGCACGTGACGAACGCGTTTCGCCACGATCGGATCCAGCTCGTGCGCCACCTTGTTAAACTCGTTCAGCGAAACGTCACGCAGGGCGGGCTGCTG
This sequence comes from uncultured Enterobacter sp., assembly GCA_946477805.1. Taxonomy (GTDB): domain Bacteria; phylum Pseudomonadota; class Gammaproteobacteria; order Enterobacterales; family Enterobacteriaceae; genus Enterobacter. The sequence goes on along the minus strand of CAMKZP010000262.1, from coordinate 1,186 downwards.
GAAGAAGCGTGCACCGGTTTCGCACTGCTCGCGGCGGATGTTGTACTCGCTGCCCACCAGGGTACGCTTGAAGTTGCTGTTGATAATCACCACCGCCGCGCCTTTGGGCAGCGGAACGGCTTTGGTGCCGAGCGAGCGGCAGTCTATCAGCAGGGCGTGCTCTTTTTTGCCCAGCGCGGAGATCAGCTGATCCATAATGCCGCAGTTGCAGCCCACGAACTGATTTTCCGCCTCCTGGCCGTTCAGGGCGATTTGCGCGCCGTCCAGCGGCAGATGATAAAGCTGCTGGAACACGGTGCCGACGGCCACTTCCAGCGAGGCCGAGGAGCTCAGGCCAGCGCCCTGCGGGACGTTGCCGCTGATCACCAAATCCGCACCGCCAATGTTTTTGTTACGCTTCTGCAGATGTTTGACCACGCCGCGCACGTAGTTAGACCACTGCTGGGTGTCGTGGGTCACGATGGGGGCATCAAGGGAAAACTCGTCGATTTGGCTGTCGTAATCTGCCGCAATGACGCGCACCGTGCGGTCATCACGCTTAGCGCAGCTGATGACCGTCTGGTAATCAATGGCGCACGGCAGCACGAAGCCGTCGTTGTAGTCGGTATGTTCACCGATCAGGTTTACGCGGCCGGGCGCCTGGATAACGTGGGTGGCAGGGTAGCCAAACGTTTCAGCAAACAGGGATTGTGTTTTCTCTTTCAGACTCATTTTTTAAACTCCTGATTCGCGATAGTGGACGTCGCTAACGGCACGCAGGCGTTCTGCCGCCTGTTCTGGCGTCAGGTCACGCTGGGTTTCTGCCAGCATTTCGTAGCCCACCATAAATTTACGCACCGTGGCAGAACGCAGCAGCGGCGGATAGAAATGGGCGTGCAGCTGCCAGTGCTGATTCTCTTCGCCGTTGAACGGCGCGCCGTGCCAGCCCATCGAGTACGGGAAAGAGCACTGGAAGAGGTTATCGTAGCGGCTGGTCAGCTTTTTCAGCGCCAGCGCAAGGTCGTCTCGCTGCGCGTCGCTCAGATCCGTGATGCGCTGTACGTGCGCTTTCGGCAGCAGCAGCGTTTCGAACGGCCAGGCCGCCCAGTAGGGCACCACGGCCAGCCAGTGCTCGGTTTCCACTACGGTACGGCTGCCGTCGGCCAGCTCGCGCCGGGTGTAGTCCACCAGCAGCGGCGAACCGTTT
>CAMKZP010000261.1 GCA_946477805.1 uncultured Enterobacter sp. | reverse complement strand
GTTTTTGGCAGGGGCTATTAAGAGAAATCTCAGCCCGGCATTGCATTTTCGCTCAGCTTTATCCATGATCGAAGTGTGACATTGGTCATATAACAGAAGGTATTGCTATTACTATGGAATGGATTGCCGATCCATCAATCTGGGCCGGGCTGGTTACGCTGGTCGTTATCGAATTAGTTCTCGGTATTGATAATCTGGTCTTTATCGCCATCCTTGCCGAAAAATTGCCGCCCGGGCAGCGCGACCGCGCGCGCGTGACGGGCTTGCTGCTGGCGATGGTGATGCGTCTGCTGCTGCTGGCCTCAATCTCCTGGCTGGTCACCCTCACGACTCCCCTGTTCTCCGTTCACGGCCTGAGCTTCAGCGCCCGCGATCTGATCATGCTTTTCGGCGGGCTATTCCTGCTCTTCAAAGCCACGGTTGAGCTGAACGAGCGGCTCGAAGGGAAAGACAGTGACAACCCCACCCAGCGCCGTGGGGCGAAATTCTGGCCGGTTGTCGCGCAAATCGTGGTGCTGGACGCCGTGTTCTCGCTGGATTCGGTGATCACCGCCGTCGGCATGGTTGATCATCTTCCCGTGATGATGGCCGCCGTAATCATCGCCATCACGCTGATGGTGATGGCGAGTAAAGCCCTGACGCGGTTTGTTAACAGCCATCCAACCATCGTGATCCTGTGCCTGAGCTTCCTGCTGATGATTGGCTTTAGCCTGGTTGCCGACGGCTTTGGCTTCCACATCCCGAAAGGCTACCTGTACGCGGCGATAGGGTTCTCGGTGATGATTGAGTCGCTGAACCAGCTTGCCATCTTCAACCGTCGCCGCTTCCTGTCCGCGAACCAGACCCTGCGCCAGCGCACGGCTGATACCGTAATGCGCCTGCTCAGCGGGCGAAAAGAGGATGCCGAGCTGGACGCAGAATCCGCCGCGATGCTTGCCGACCACAGCGACGGGCAGATTTTTAACCCTCAGGAGCGCAGGATGATTGAGCGGGTGCTCAACCTGAATCAGCGCTCGGTCAGCAGCATCATGACCTCGCGCCATGATATCGAGCATATCGACCTGACGGCCCCGCAAGAGCAGATCCTCGCCCTTCTGGATAAAAACCAGCACACCCGCGTGGTGGTGACGGGTGGAGAAGAGGAAGAGGAGCTGCTGGGCGTGGTGCACGTGATCGACCTGCTGCTGCAGCAGCTGCATGGTGAACCGCTTAACCTGCGCGCGCTGGTGCGCCAGCCGCTGGTCTTCCCGGAGGCCCTGCCGCTGCTCTCCGCGCTCGAACAGTTCCGCAACGCGCGCACGCACTTTGCCTTTGTAGTCGATGAGTTTGGCTCCGTCGAAGGCCTGGTGACGCTCAGCGACGTGATGGAGACCATCGCGGGCAATCTGCCCAACGAGGTGGATGAGATCGATGCGCGCCACGATATTCAGAAGAACGCTGACGGAAGCTGGACTGCAAACGGCCATATGCCGCTTGAGGATCTGGTGCAGTTTGTTCCGCTGCCGCTGGACGACAGGCGCGAATACCACACCATTGCGGGCCTGTTGATGGAGTATCTGCAGCGTATTCCGCAGCCGGGGGAAGAGGTTCAGGTGGGTGATTACCTGCTTAAAACGCTGCAGGTTGAAAGCCATCGCGTGCAGAAGGTGCAGCTGATACCGCTGCGCAGCGCGGATGAGATAGATTTTGAGGTGTAGGTAAAAGCAAAGCGGCAACCTCGTTGCCGTTTTTAGTGTTTGCGCCCTCTCCACGTGGGAGAGGGACGGGATGAGGGCATCAGGACGCACATGCCACCCGGTATTCACACTACTGAAGCTTCTCTAACAGCTTCTTCACGTCTTTGCCGTTTTGCGAATCTTTATTGCGTTCCGCCCAGTCGTTCAACCGGCGTTTGGCTTCATCCTGAAGATGCTTGCGCAGGATCTGATCGACCTGCAGGCTGTAGTTCAGCGCCTGCCATTTGCCGTAAACGTTCAGCGGGATCGGCGTGCGCTTCAGGAAGTCGATAAGCTCGCCTTCCCCTTCCCAGCCAGAGAGGACGCGGACGTTAAAGCGGGTATCCGCCGTCTCTTTCACCAGGTCCAGCGCGCCTTCACCCGTTAAGGAGAGCATGGATGACGTGCCTGCCATCTTATCCAGCGAAAGCTGCCCGTTATTAAGCGTCAGCTCGCTGGTAAAGCTGTCGAGGCGGGTCGCATTGTCGTAATTCTCATTGGCCTTCACGCTGCTGCTGCGCTCAACCGCCTGCTGCACCAGCTGCTGGAAGTTCAGCCCTTCCATGCGCGTCTCTTTCAGCTCAACCTGCGCCTGTCCCTGCCAGCTGCGACGAAACGCGTCGGCATCAATCCTGGTGCCGGAGAAATCCCCCGCCATCGTCAGTTGCCCGGTCATCGCGATGGGGTAATTGAAGGCTTTGAGGATGGTGCCAATCTCAACGTTCTCAAGCCGCGGCTGGAACTCGGCGCGGGAAACGTCATTTCGGACGTCCAGCGTGCCCGGCAGCGACATATGCCCGGCCCCCATCCTGCCGCTGAGCTCAGAGATCGCCAGCTGTCCACGATGGTTGAACATCTGGCTGCTGACGTCGGTAAAGTCGATGCCGCGCCAGCGAACGGCGTTGGCCTTCAACAGAACGTCGGCGGTAAACCCGCGCAGGCTGTTGTAGTCGGGCTGATCGAGATTAGAGGAGATCACCGGACGGGATTTCGCAACCTGGCTTTGCCCCGTCTGAACGACATCGCCGTCGGTCGTGCCCGCTGGCGGCGGCGGGAGCAGGTTCTCCAGGTTCAGCTTATCAAACTGCAGGTCAAGGACCCACTTCGGCTCTTCGGCAAGCGTCACGCTCGCCTGCCCTTTCAGGCTGCTGTCGTTGGCCTGCAGGTTGAGGTTGTTAAGCGCAAGCTGTTTCTGTTCTTCGCGCCAGACAGCCTGCAGCGTCCCCTGTCCGGTAATGCCTTTGAGCGGCAGATCGGCTCCGGTCAGCTGCCAGTTCAGCTGCTGGATATCCGCGGTGAGCTGATGGGGGTAGTCCGACGCGTTGACGTTGGCGTTCAGGGAGAGGTTCAGATCGCGCTGGTCACGGTTGACGCGCCCGGAAAACGCCACGGTAGCGACGTGATTTTCGTCCTGCTCCATCTTCAGGCTGATGTTGCGCACGGTAACCTGCTCGTCGCCTTCATGCTGGAAAACCAGCACGCTGTCCGCCACCTTCAGATTGCCGATATCGAATGACCAGCCCGCATCAGAGGGCACATCCGGTAACGTATTTTCCCGCGGCGCCACCGGCGCGTTCGCCCCGCGCACCGCCTCGGACTGCGGCGTGAGCTGGATCACCGCCCCTTTCAGCATCACCTGATTAACCTGAAGCTGATGTGAGAAAAGCGGGATAAGCGCCACGTCGAGACGCATATTATCGGCCGACACCAGAGGCTGCGACGCCCCGGGTGCGGTTAACGACATGCGGCCAGAGAGAATGCTGAGTTGCGGCCAGACGTGCCAGCGCAGCGGCCCGTCGAGCTTAAGTTCGTACCCGCTGCGTGCTTCAACCTGCCGCACCATATAGGCCTGCTGGTCGCGATATTTTGCGTCCTGGCGGCGGTTATAAGGACGATCGGCCGGGCCCGTCAGCGGTTCAAAGCTTAGCGCACCGATCATCATCCCGGGACGCAGGGCCAGCGGCAGCTTACCGGCGTTGAAAAACTCCAGCACGATGCGGCCAGACCAGCCGGGATCGATACGGTGCGCGGTGACGTGAACCATCAGGCCCAGACGCGCCAGCGAGGAACGGCCGTCCAGCCAGCCCACGAGATCCGCGGGCAGCGTAACGGATTCGTACGTCACCGCCAGCGCCAGTTCACCCGGGTGCAGATAGAAAGCGTCACCCTCGTCGAGAACGATTTCGTCGCTCATCACGCGGTCAAGCGCCGCGCTGACTTCGTCCTTTGGCCCGCTGAGGTCGATAAACGGGGCGGTATGGCCGCTGAAGGTGCGGAATTTATTCCCCAGACGCACGTCAACGGTTACACCGTTAATGCGCTCGACCGGCGGGCGCGGGGTAATAGAGAGGCGGCCTTCATCCAGCCAGGCTTCTATATCACGGTCACAAAGACGCATGGCACTTTCTCCTTTCGTGCATCGCGCCCTGAGGCTTATCAGGCTCAGGGCAAAACCAGGTTATCTCTGAACGGTACACAATTCGCGCGGCTTATTCAAAAAACTGGCTGATTTTCGCTTTTAAGATATCAATGGCAATCCGGTTTTTACCGCCGCGAGGCACGATAATATCGGCGTATTGCTTAGAGGGCTCGATAAACTGCAGGAACATCGGACGAACGGTTTTTTGATACTGCGCCATCACCGAGTCCATCGAGCGGCCACGCTCGTTCACGTCGCGCTTAATGCGGCGCATCAGGCAGATATCCAGCGGGGTGTCGACGAAAATCGAGAAGTTCATCGATTCGCGCAGGCGCGCGTCGGTCAGCAGCAGGATCCCTTCGAGGATAATGACCTTCTTCGGCTCAATGCGGACCGTTTCCTGAGTGCGGGTATGTTCTACATAGCTGTAAACCGGCAGCTCAATAGCCGTGCCGTTTTTCAGCGACTGAAGATGCTGGAACAGCAAGCTGTGATCCATCGCGCTCGGATGGTCATAGTTGGTTTTCACGCGCTCTTCCATCGAAAGATGGGATTGATCTTTGTAATAGCTATCTTCGGGAATGACGCCGATATGCTCATCACCAACCTGTTCACGCAGTTCGCGGTAAAGCGTACTGGCAATAAGACTTTTACCTGAAGCCGATGCGCCGGCGATGCCTATGATGACGCACTGATGAGACTTATCAGTCATAAATTTAGCGACCTGATTAACCTGGATGTTAAGGAAGGGCGACGCCGGAGCGTCAAACGCGGCAATTATAGGGATTTCGCGGGCATGATACCAGTCGAATGCGCAGGTTATGCGAGACGGGCCGTAAAGTCACTTTTCCCGCCCTTAGCTAAATTTTAACGCGCACTTTTTCGGCGGTTAACATGAATTTTCTGCAGAGTAACTCTTTAATAAGCCTGTGATGTCAAATTATGAGCAGTCGCCGTATAAATTGTAAATTGTTTGTACTAGCATAAACCAAATTAATAATTTCGCGCGTCCGGACCTCGCTCCTGACAGCCTGGCGTCCCTGGATAAAGCGGTAATGAATAAACAATACCAGCGGGTTTTGGTGACTACCCCTCATCCTTTACTGCGACTTGTCTGTCTGGGTCTCGTCACGTTCATCTTCACCTTATTCTCCCTTGAGCTGACCCGCTTCGGTACGCTGCTGGCGCCGCTCTGGTTCCCGACCTCCATTATGATGGTGGCGTTCTACCGCCACGCGGGGAAAATGTGGCCCGGCATCGCGCTGGCCTGTTCGTTCGGGAACGTGCTGGCGTCGTGGATGCTGTTCTCCTGGGAGTCCATTAGCCTCACCTATACCGTCATCAATATCATTGAGGCCAGCATCGGGGCGTTACTGCTGCGCAGGCTGCTGCCCTGGTACAACCCGCTGCAAAACCTGAACGACTGGGTTCGTCTGGCGATAGGCAGCGCCCTGATCCCCCCTCTCGTGGGCGGGGTGCTGGTCCACTTCCTGATGCCGAGCGCGGATCCGCTGCGCACGTTCTTCGTCTGGGTGCTGTCGGAATCCATCGGCGCGCTGGCGCTGGTTCCGCTCGGTCTGCTGTTTAAGCC
>CAMKZP010000260.1 GCA_946477805.1 uncultured Enterobacter sp. | reverse complement strand
AAATAAGCTTATCCCATTGTTGGCCGACATATTAACTTACTCATTATCATCTGAATTTTCAGAGGACCATGTACATATTATGGATGTTAATTACCCTTTAAATAAAATAACGCAAGCGCTGGATGAAAAGAGCATCGCTGCTGCTCATAAAAATTCCTTCAATGTAGATGCGGAGATTCATGGATATTCCGACCAAGGAGTATCTAATGCTATAGAATATTCAGAGGTTGCACCTAAAAATACTGGAGGTGTTTTTACTAAAGCCTTTCTTGATGAATATAAAATCCGTGCAGTACAAACTGGCCGGACTATCGAAGCCAGCGATACAAAATGTACCGGGCTTAAGGCTATATTCCACTCATCCGGACGCATTAAGTTTATTGTCCGCAAAAGTATTCGCGGAAAAAATGTTTACGTTTCCGTAGGAAGTTACCCTGAATTTTCCATTAATAACGCAAGGGAGCATGCCTTTAAAATAATTCAGGAGCTTAAGGCTTCCGTTGAGACTTATGGTGAGCGTTTTCTTACTCACAGTAAAATGACGTTTAATGAGCTTGTGGATGAGTATGAGAAAAGCGTACTCAGCACGGGCGTTAAGCGTTCAGCTAACACCGATCTTTCTAAGATCCGTAAATACCTGCGCCCTCTTCTCGGTGCCAAAAAGCTGGCAGGTATGACGGAGGCAGATATTCTGAGCTATCTGCATAATCTCGATCTCAAGCCAGCCACCCGCAATCGCCATCTGGCGCTCATTAAAGCGGTGTTTACCAGGGCAATACGCATGGGATACATCAGCCGCTCTCCGGCGCTTTATATCAAAGCGCTGCCTGAAGTAACGTCAGATCGCCGCGCCATGGATGACTCCCAGCTTCAGCGCTGGATGGAAGTCTGTGAGTGCTGGCGTAATGGTAAACCCGATCATGAAGGCCTTGCTCTGCTCATGTTCCTTGCCCTGACGGGGCTGCGTCTGGGGGAAACCCGTCACCTTCGTCTTGAAGATGTGGACTGGAGCCGCAAGGTTATCACCCTTCGCCATACCAAAAACGGCAAACTACGCCGTGTACCGGTATGTGATAAGGCTTTCGTTCTTCTGACAGAACAGCGTCAGCATCTGGGTGATGAAGGCTGGGTATTTCCGGGCAAGGGAACCGACAATCCGGTTGCTGAGCCACGTCGCCTGCAAAAACGACTTTGTGAGGCTGCGGGTATTCCACCGTTCACCATCCATGAGATGCGACATACCTTTGCGACAAAGCTCATTGAGAGCGGGGCCGACATTCACACCGTCAAAGACTTACTGGGTCACAGCACGATAAAAGTAACGGAACTTTACTTGCACGCTTCCCCGGCGCGTTATCACGAAGTCGTTAATCGGGCGATGGGGTAACAACCTGCATTCAACGACATGGCTTTTAACTAGGGTTCAAATGTCACCCGTTTTCTGACGGTGGCGTAATTTGATGGTAATACACATGAATAAAAAAGTGACAATTAATGTTCCTAAGGTTTCCGGGATTAAGCGTATTCGCGCTTTTGCTGACCGCGATAAAAATTTCAACAAAATGTCGGAAGCAATTATCAGGCATGCTGAAAACACTGAGGTCGGTGAAGATGATATCGCTTCACTCGGTATTGGTGATGGGCTGCCACGGCATTATGTGAATACGGCTGATGGCCTTTTCTACATCGGTGGACAGAAACCTGTGCAGGTTTGCACCACGCCAGTTGTGCCTGTCGCCCTGTATTGTGGAAAAGATAAGGAGTCCGGTCTTGGGATCAGCCTGATGACCGGTAACGGGCTGGGTAAGTATGTTAAGGCCCAGGTGAGCTTTGAGGATATTGTTCAGGGTGGTGCTCAGGTTATGGGCAGACTGGCGGGTCGTGGATTTTGTGTTGGCCCCTCTCCACAGCAGCTTACTCTTTTTGACCGTTTTATTCAGAGCTGCCGGAGTTTACCGCTGCCTGTTTATCTGATGGCAGATGCAATGGGATTCGTTTCGGAGGATATGGCCTTTTTACATGGTCATGAGCCCGTTGTGACCTCTCTGACCGGGTTTGATTATCTGCTGCCGGGATTCCGCGTGCGTCCCGGACTGCACAAAGGCGGGGCTCTGGAGGAGTGGATTAACCTCATCCGGGAAAATGCCCATGGCTGGGCGCAGACCTTTGCGCTGAGTGCCTCCTTTGCTTCGATGCTTCTGGTTCCTGCCGGTATGGATGTGGGCATGTTTCATTTTCACGGCGTATCCACCACCGGTAAAACGCTTCTCCTGATGCTGGCTGCATCGGTCCATGGTGATGGCAGCGAGCCGGGTAGTGGGGGGAATGTAAATATTATTCGCTGGAATACCACGCCTAACGCGATGGAGCGCCTTCTCGCTGACTATTCCGGTCTGGTCGCCTGCGTCGATGAACTGGGTGCGAGTAATCATAAGCAACTTTCCTCACTGCTTTACAACATTACGTCAGGTACGGCAAAAGAGCGCCTGAACCGTGGCCTGACGGCAGATGAGCCGTTTAAATGGCGCATGTTTATTCTCTCCACCGGTGAGATGTCAATCTCCGAAAAGCTGGCTGAACAGAAAGCCGTGTTACAGGGAGGGCAGGAGCACAGGGCCATCAGTATGGAACTGTTGCCTGAGGATGCTCAAAAACCGGATGAACCGGTATCAGAAACACGTGCCCGTGCAGATGCACTGAAGACGGGGCTGGCAGAGGCTTATGGTCATGCCGGGCCTGCATTTATCGGCAAACTGTTATCCGAAAAAAATGCGGCTGGCGGTCTTCGCACTTACGCAGAGTTTTCATCCTGGCTCCAGGAACAGACAGATGCGTGCTGTAACGCACTGGAAGAGGCCCTGAAGGATGAAGGGCGTGATATTACCCGTGTTCAGCGGCGCGGACTGAAAAGATTTGCGCTGGTATGGCTGGCAGGAGAGAAGGCGCTGAAATACGGCTTTTTACCTTTCGAAAGCGATGCGGTGGCTGAATCCGTTATGTCCGCTGCACGACGCTGGCTGGATGATAACCAGAATCAGTATAACCCGGTGCGTAACATGCTGGAGGAGCTTCAGCTGACGCTGGTAACAAAAAGCAGCAGGCACTTTATCATCCTGCGTGAGGACCATGCCCGATGCCCGGGGGATATGTGGGGATTCGTTCACCATAAAACCGGCGACTTCCTGATTTATGAATCGGTGTTTGAAAAGCTCTGCTCTGAAAAGGGACTTAAGACCGTTGATGTGGCCAGACCGTTAGAGCGTTCCGGTTATCTGCTTGGCGAAAGTGCGGGGCACTATAAAAAAAGAGCGCTGAAGACGATGGCTCAGTCTTACTACCAGGTCAAAAAAGCGTTTCTGAAATGCAATGTGATGACCGAATTTTAACCCTGAATAAAACCATTTTGACTGAACCACAACGAATAAAAGGTGATGTATGTTTCCTGAATCAGACGAGTACTATGAGGGTTTTCCTCACGCCATCAGCAGTGAAAATGAAGAAAACACGTCATTCAATAATTACGCTCTGTTTAACACACTGGCGGAGTGCCTGTATCACGGCATTTCTCGTGAAATCTACGATGGCAGCGAGCCGGCGCTCCGGGCCGTCATTGCCAACGGTGAGATTAAATTCCTGGCTCGTTATACGCGTGAAGGGGCCTGCTATTATGAACCCCTCGGCACGTTTCCACGTATGTCCGTTAACGTCGCACGTGAACGAGCACGTGAAGTCTATAACGCATTTGATGATAACCGGGTGCCGGATGAAGAATATGGGGCCATCCCGTTCTGACTGATGGCTTAACAGTAAAAAAAAGCAGGGGCATTTGCCTCTGCTTTTTTGGTTATCGCAAGGACGGTAGCTGAGCGGTGATTCGCTCCGCCAGAAGCTGACTGGTATTTTGTAAGCGCTGAGGGTGAAGATGCGCATAACGTTGTGAAGACTGACTGCTGCGGTGCCCCAGTTGAGCCTGAACGTCATACAGTGTTCCACCGTAGGACACGATGAGGGCGGCAACCGAATGGCGGCAGGTATGAATACACACTTCTTTGTCGAAAATTCCCGCCCGACGCACAATACGCTGAAAGGCTTTAACCGGGTTACTCAGCGGCATTCCTTGTTTTTTACCAATAAACAACCACGGATTTCCCCGCTGCGTTGGCAGCGTTCTGATTACGTCCATCGCCAGTGAGTTAAGATGAACAATCCGTCCATAGCCATTCTTGGTTTCAGGAAGCCATAGGGTGCGTTTGACCGGGTCAACATGCTCCCACTTTGCCAGACGCAGCTCATCACGGCGAAGGCCGGTCAGTAACAGCAGTTTGACATAGCGGGCAGCGACGGGGCTGGTATCATCATCGGCGGAGAGAAAAATACGACGAATTTCATCCTCGGTGAAATAGCGCTGTCGGGCGTTGTTTTCCTTGAGAAGCTGTACCATCCTGGCCGGATGAACAGAGGTGATGCTTTGCCTTCCTGCCCAGGTAAACACCGCTTTAATCAATACGATGACACGATTACAGGTTGCTGCTGACAGTGAAATGCTTAACGTCTGCTGGAGGCGGAGAATGCTGGCTGGTGTGATATCACTCAGTAGCATCTGACCTAAGGCGGAACGGATATGATCCCGGTAGCGCTGGAAATCCTTTCCCCAGCTACGTTTAGCAGATTTTGCCCATACCAGATAATACTGGTTAAAGAGTTCATCGAATGTCATTTCTTGTCTCTTGTTTTCACGTTCCTGCTTAGGATCAGTTCCGGTGGCAAGTGAGCGTTTATGCTCCATGGAAATCTTACGGGCTAAGGTGACATCCACCTCAGGCCAGTGACCAATAGCTATGGCGCGTTTTCGTCCATGATAGAGGTAGCGGAGCAAAAATTTTTTACGTCCTTCGCCTTTGCTGACCAGACACTTCAGGCCGGAAATCTCGGTATCGCTGTATTCGGCATCGGTGCTGCGTGAAACTGATGAGTTAGGGGGAAGGGATTTAATGAACTGATTAGTAAAACGGAAGCGTTTCGGACTGGACATATTACCTCCTGTGACTGGTGTAAAGAACGTCAGGGTTGACCCATCCCCGGCACGGCGTTGTTAATCGCTGAGATGACTTTCTGGCGTGGCGAAAGGAATGCTGTTGCCACATGAGATGAATGAAGACGAGAAATGCAGTAAGAATAAGCTCTACGGTCCAGTTCTGGTCTGAAGGGGAAGATACAATCTGGGATGGAGTTCACAGAAATAATATGTGTTTCAGTCTGGGACAATTACATGCCATAAGGGCCAAGATCATTGCGCGTATATGTTGGGTCTCACAGTCGACCATGTGCAAGAAACGGACTTTGCAATCTTCCTATGATCTAGCCCTCTAGTCTTAACAGATAACTCTGGTAGGGTTTAGGTCAACCATAGGATGAGAATTACCTTTTTGGTCATTGCAACTAATGCCAATATGTTATTGAATATACGGGTAAATTGAAACGATTTTGTCAAAATTTTCTGGCAAAATAGTAAGGTTTTTTGAGGTGACTTAGCTTAAATTACTCTGAATATATAGAGGCGAGCTTTTATCAACCATGAGTGAGTGGGGTGAAGATGAGATTCAAGGTGCTGCCTGCGGGAAATAAGCCCTCTATTGAACAACCTAACTGTGCCTATTTAATCATTGATAATTGGGATGACTGGTTTGAATTTTCAACAATGTATACATTGATTTATATCTGTCTCTTATACACATCTGACGCTGCCGACGACTAGTCGAGTGTA
>CAMKZP010000259.1 GCA_946477805.1 uncultured Enterobacter sp. | reverse complement strand
TGCCACTCCACAAACCCCTCCCCTGGATAATTCCCTTTGATCATCGGCAACGCAATCTGCTTCCCGGCAAAATCCCAGAACAGCCGCCCAACAATCCCGCCCCCATTCACCGCCTCGGACACCAGTACCCGCATACTCTCATCCAGCCCAATCGATCCTTTATCAAACGCCTTATGATGAATCGCACACAGCGCCAGCCCGTTCGGGATCTCGCACGGTCCGCCAAACTGCTTCCACTTGATATGCGCGGCTTCGAGTCCAACGGAGGCGTTATCGTGCCGCATATTAAATCCGCAGATGGCACACTCATAGTTATACGCGCGCAGCACCTGCTGGCGGAACAGCGGATCGCGCACCTTACGGACCTGCTGGATATCAAACCCCATCTCATCCGCGATCTCTTCCTGAATGCTTTCCGGAAAATGCGCTTCAAGGATCTGCTGCGCCAGCGAGCCGATCAGGTTTTTGTTCTTACTCAGTAGCGCAAAGTTTTCTTCATCAAATCCGCCTGCAACGCTCTGTTCCACAAGTTCTTTAACAGGCGGCTGTTTGCTGCCGGTGGTCGAACAGAACTCAGTATTCTGAAGTTCCCAAAATCCGTCTCTCTTGAGACGCCAGAACGGCATATTCGGGTAATGCGCCTTCCGCTGCGGACCAAAGCGTTCTAACAGGCTAAGCAACTGTTCGTGGACCTCGGTTCCATAATCAAACAGTCTCGTATGCCCCTGCTGATAGTTCGCCAGCACGTACAGAAGCAATAAGGGTTTATGCGGCGCACGTCCGCCTTTGTAACTGATTTTAATGTCGGCAATCGCCTGTTCGAGAGTTTTGCTGGAAGCCATCGCGTTACGGAAGAAGGTAAATAATTGCGATGATGCTCGCAAAACTCAAACCAGGCAACCCGCAATTAACAAAAACATGACTTTACCGCACACAACCTTATTTCCTGAATCCCCCTCGCAAATTCCAAATTTCCCCCACACCAAACCGTTGTATTTATATTCAGTGTAAAGCAGGTGAACGCGTTTATGGTTCCAGGTATTGCCGCGCCTGCGCAGCAGCTGAAACAACTTCCGGGTCTTTGATTTTTTAAATATCAGCTACTTCCATCCCGCCATTTTTTGCTTTCCAATTTTAATAGCTGGCTTCAGAGATACAGGATTCCCAGCAGACATCCTTAACGGCACGTCCGGCTTCGACAGACTTCAGAACGGCAATGATCTGGTGCTCAGTGAATCAGGCTTTACGCAAGGTGAGCTCCTCAGGCGGACATAATCAGTATGTCGGAAGATCTCTGAAAGTGAATGGTTCGTTTTTGCCGGGATACTTACACTGCCAGCGGTTCGGTCTCGCCCCTTAACGTACATGGTCAACTTGATAAACTTCGCTTCCTGACACACCTCTGATGTGACTGCTTAACGGCCTTACACGTTGTCTTACCACCAACGGGCTATTGTCTGAAAATCAGAGGTCTCTTGGAAGAAAACCTTCTTATGTCCGATTGCGTAGGAGTACGATAAGCCAACAAATCATTATAAATAAAAGGGTTATCTATGGCTCTACATGGAAAGTTCGTAATTAATGATGCGTACTACTCCCCGTTATCGTTTCCTGGTATAGGCACGTTTTTAGCTTTCTCTGGTAATGGTGCTTACCGTAATCGTGGGGCATGTGGAATGATCCCCAGAGAGGGGCCAGTACCAGCGGGTAAATACTGGATTGTTGACCGCCCTCAAGGTGGACTCAAGTCACAGCTAAACGCAGGGGGAAGAGACATTTATAATCACTTCGCCAATGGTGCAACATTCAAACATTCTGAATGGTTCGCATTATGGCGTGATGATTGGGGAATCGACGATTACACATGGATTGAGAGCGTTCAGCGCGGCAATTTCCGTTTGCATCCAGGCGTACTATCAGAAGGTTGTATCACTCTCCCACATGATTCTGATTTTGCCATGTTGCGTAATGCGCTGTTGAGAAGCCAAAGAATAGATGTTCCTTGCATGAGGAAGCTACAGGCATACGGCACGATTGAGGTGATCTCCAATGGCAAAACATGCCCTTAGTTTATTCATCAAGATAGTACTGTTCGCTGTTGTTGTGCTAATCGTTGCTGAAATGGTTCCGTATGATGGATTAGTTAATTCTATTACGGGGCTTTTTGATTTCCAGAGCGCCGACAAGTTTACCCGCTTCATTTTGGGTGAACCTGATTTAGAAGTTTGGGAATCGTTAGACGGCTATTTTAGCATCTTAATCAATAAATTAATTAGCGTACCTGTCATGAGCGCCATTACCACGGCGTATAGTGGCGCGACACAAAAAATTAGTCCAGCTGGCATCCCCAGAGAGTGGTTCAGTTCCACATTGCGAAGGTTAGCTAAAATCTTCGGGTTTACCTTCCTGTTTTGGGCGTTATTTCGCTTGCTGCCTTATCAGTCTTTATTCCCAGATCAAACGTATTCAAATTTCACAATAGCGGCGATTGTGGGCTTTCAGTTGCTCTTAACGATTGTTTGCTACTGGTTCATCACGAAGAAAATCACAACTAAAAGGAGTTTGTAAAATGCCTATTCCGGCTTACATGTGGCTTAAGGACGATGGCGGCGCAGACATTAAAGGAGCTGTAGACGTTCAGGATCGTGAGGGGAGTATAGAGATTGTTGGCTTTAGTCATGGTCTGAACATTCCAGTAGACAGTGCCAACGGGAAGATTACTGGCAAGCGTTCACATTCTCCGATGATGATTGAAAAGGAGTTTGATAGCTCCAGCCCGTATCTATACAAAGCCGTTGCCACCGGTCAAACGTTGAAAAGTGCGGAGATTCGCTGGTATCGCATTAACCATGCAGGACAAGAAGAGTGCTACTTCGTCATGACCATTGAGGGCGTGAAAGTGACGGGCATTAACCCTGGGATGCCAAACGCTAAAATGGCAGGAAACTCGCAGATCAACCACATGGAATCTGTTTCCCTGATGTATGACAAAATCACCTGGCGTTATGTTGATGGTAATGTCCAGTATACGGACGATTGGAACGTAAGAGCGTAACAAATAGAAAGGAGGCATTGAGTGCCTCCTTTCTATTGACGCTTATCTTCTCAAAGGAGCCTGTCCGTAATTCTGTGTTACTGCCATCGTATTAAAGGTGATCGCTCAGTCAGTCACCGAATTTGATAATAAAACGACTCATTGCCAGCCCGCAGATCGGCGAATGGTTGCTCTGAGGTCCATGCGGGCGCTCACCTTATATTCTGATATTCCTCGCTGCGTAATTTCCCTGATCCAACCCTTTTCCTGAATCCCCCTCGCAAATTCCAAATTTCCCCCACCCAAAAACCGCTGTATTTATATTCAGCTCTGTATAATGGTCGCCAGTAATTACGCCGAACGGCAAAGGAAGCATCAAGGGATAATTAAGAGAGAATTCGCGATATGAAGGTGCAGCAACACCCCCATACCGCTAACCACCAACAACTACGAAGGAGTTGAAAATGGCTGCGACGAATTTTAAGCCAGAGTTTACCGTTTGCAAAACGGAATCAGACGCTTTTACCGGCATGATTGAAAACCGCGAGCTGGTACGCAAAAACAGCGCCCGCCGTTTACACGGCAACCCGCCCAGCGCGGCGCCCGTCCACCCCCGGGCGGAAACGCCGCAGGACAGTGCCGCCTGCTGCGAACTGTATGCGCGTATCGACATGAAATATCTTCTCCTGGGCGGGGAATGGTTAACTCGCGCGGGTTTTATTAACGGCATGCCGGTAAAAATTCGCGCCATGAAGGACTGCATTGTGATTACGCCCCAGCATACAAGAGAATTATGGGGGTGCCTGGAAGGGATGAGCGTGGTGAGTGCAAATAAGCAGAAAGTCGCGCAGTGGTTGAGAACGTTTCCCGGGGCGCTGAATGACACGGGTGATATCCCCGTGGTTAAGCGCGGTATCGGCCAGGCGGTGAAGGCGTAATCTCCAGCGCTCCGCTTCATTAAGCTGGTTGCAGGCATATCCATATGGGCATGTGCGCGCATGCCCGTATTCCCCATCCATTCATGGGCATTATAAGAAACCGGTTTTCCCGACTCTGCCATTCCTCCCTGCCAGTGCGAACACCCCCGGGGCCCACGGCACATTCCCAATAAGAATATTCTCGCGTTCTAAATCCAATGAAAAAAATCCTGTCTTTGACCTATTTGGCTGATTTTTTCTCAGTATATTCCTTCTGACTGCTGGGGCTATAAAAGCCTCTTTTTAGGGTACTATAAAAAACGATAAGAGTGAGGCTTATAAATACCTTAGAAATATCCTGCATTATTTATTTCTTCGCGCTATTTTTTGCTGAGAAATTCATCGCGTGAATGTTGCCAATTCAAAAAAAGGCGCTAGAATGCTATTCAAATGGTTGTTGCAATTTGTAACATTAACGTTTATGCAGGTCATTTATCTGCATGCGGAATGATTTGCAGTTATTCTTGCGTGACGGCATGGCCGCTCCGAACAGGAGCCTTGATATCGCGGCGGTATAAGCCGTGGGAGATTGTTCACGCTGCTATTTTATAGCATTGCGCGAGGTGCGACTATATTCAAAATAAGCCTGCGCGAACGCTTAATACTTATGACGGATAAAACTTGCGGGTAACGTTTTCGATACGGGAAACGCGTTCATCTTAACTGACAATGCAACGACGTCAGGTAAGAGGAAAACAACGCTGCGCCAGCAGGTAAAACTATGTTCAATACAAACTCTACAATTCAGGATTAATCACAAACGGGAAGGAGGAGGTTTATTCGTCAAGGGAAATGAGAGAGTGATTTAGCGTAGAGATGTCACATCTCAACATGGATATAATTATTCCGTTATAAGAGTAGCTTATTATGAACAGTAAAAAAAATAATACCCCACGCTTCGACATGAACTGGCACCCGGTTGCGGCTGCGGTTCTGTTGGCGCTGCCAATCGTCGCGCAGGCCGCGGACATCAGTATTAAAAACGGTGTCGTCGGGTCAGCGAACAATGTACCGGTCATTAATATCAACACCGCCAACGATAAAGGCCTTTCTCATAACGTTTACGATAAGTTAAACGTTGGAAAGGAAGGGTTGATCTTCAATAACAGCGCGACCGGCGCTAACACCACGCTCGGCGGTAATATCCAGGGTAACAGCAACCTGGCCTCCGGGACGGCGAAAGTCATTCTTAACGAAGTGACCTCCAAAAATGCCTCGGCCATCAACGGTATGATGGAGATTGCTGGCGACAAAGCTGACTTAATTATTGCCAACCCTAACGGCATCACCGTGAACGGCGGCGGGACGATCAATACCGGCAAGCTGACGCTGACGACCGGCACGCCCGACCTTCAGGACGGTCAGGTGGCGGGTTATTCCGTTAACGGCGGCACCATCACCCTTGGGCAAATGACGACGGCCAGCCCGACGGACATTCTGGCCCGTAACGTCGTGGTCTCCGGTAAAGTCACCGCCGGCGAACTGAACGTGGTGGCAGGAAACAACTACGTCAATTCAGCGGGCCAGGCGACCAAAACCGTTTCGGCAACCGGTTCACGTAACACCAACAGCATTGACGTGGCTGCTCTTGGCGGCATGTACGCCAAAAAAATCAACCTTGTGAGTACCGAAAACGGCGTTGGCGTACGCAACCTGGGCCTGATCTCAGCGGGTACGGATGGCGTGAACATCGACTCGAAGGGCCAGCTGCTGAACAGCAACGCGCGAATTGAAACCTCTGGTCAGGTTAACATCAAGACCAACGGCGCGCTGAACAAC
>CAMKZP010000258.1 GCA_946477805.1 uncultured Enterobacter sp. | reverse complement strand
ACAATTATCTGAAAAGCCGCACAGTGTTGCGGCTTTTTTTATACCTGCGGTTTACCCGGACTATGCTTAGCTAATGTTTTTTAAGGAGGTACGCCATGAATATCATTGCCATCATGGGGCCACACGGCGTCTTTTATAAAGATGAGCCTATCAAGGAGCTGGAGCAAGCCCTGCAGTCCCGCGGGTATCAGCTAATCTGGCCGCACAACAGCGCTGACCTGCTGAAGTTCATCGAACATAACCCGCGCATCTGCGGCGTGATTTTTGACTGGGACGAGTACGATCTGGAGCTGTGCAGCGAGATCAATAAGCTAAACGAATACCTCCCGCTGTACGCGTTTATCAATACCCATTCGACGATGGACGTCAGCGCTAACGATATGCGCATGGCGCTGTGGTTCTTTGAATACTCCCTCGGCGTGGCGGAAGATATTGCGACCCGGATCCAGCAATACACCGGCGAATATCTCGATAACATTACGCCGCCGTTTACCCGCGCGCTGTTTACCTACGTGAAGGAAGGCAAATACACGTTCTGCACCCCCGGGCATATGGCGGGGACGGCCTATCAGAAAAGCCCTGTAGGCTGCCTGTTCTATGATTTCTTTGGCGGCAACACGCTCAAAGCGGACGTGTCGATTTCGGTCACTGAACTGGGATCGCTGCTCGACCATACCGGCCCGCATCTGGAGGCCGAGGAGTACATTGCCCGCACCTTTGGCGCCGAGCAGAGCTACATGGTGACCAACGGCACGTCGACGTCGAATAAAATCGTCGGCATGTACGCCGCGCCTGCCGGAAGCACGCTGCTCATCGACCGCAACTGCCATAAATCGCTGGCGCATCTGCTGATGATGAGCGACGTCGTTCCCCTCTGGCTGTCACCCACGCGCAACGCGCTGGGCATTCTCGGCGGCATACCGCGTCGCGAGTTTACGCATGCGGCTATCGAAAAGAAGGTTGCGGCAATTCCCGGCGCTAGCTGGCCCGTCCACTCGGTGATCACCAACTCCACCTACGATGGGCTGTTGTACAATACCAACTGGATCAAGCAGACGCTTGACGTGCCCTCTATCCATTTCGATTCTGCGTGGGTGCCGTACACCAATTTCCACCCGATCTATTCCGGTAAAAGCGGGATGAGCGGTGAGCGCGTGCCCGGTAAAGTTTTCTTCGAAACCCAATCAACGCACAAAATGCTGGCCGCCTTTTCTCAGGCGTCACTCATTCACGTCAAAGGCGAGTACGACGAAGATACCTTCAACGAAGCCTTTATGATGCACACCACCACCTCACCGAGCTATCCGCTGGTGGCCTCCATTGAAACGGCGGCGGCGATGCTGCGCGGCAATCCGGGCAAGCGTCTGATTAACCGCTCGGTGGAGCGCGCGCTGCACTTCCGTAAAGAGGTCCAGCGGCTGAAAGAAGAGGCGGACGGCTGGTTCTTTGATATCTGGCAGCCGGAGGAGATTGACGAGGCCGAGTGCTGGCCGGTCGCTCCGGGTGAAAGCTGGCACGGCTTCCGCGATGCGGATGCAGACCATATGTTTCTCGATCCGGTGAAGGTGACGATCCTGACGCCGGGCATGGACGAGCGCGGCACCATGAGCGATGAAGGGATCCCCGCGGCGCTGGTGGCAAAGTTCCTTGATGAGCGCGGCGTCGTGGTAGAGAAAACCGGCCCCTATAACCTGCTGTTCCTGTTCAGTATCGGGATCGACAAAACACGCGCGATGGGCCTGCTGCGCGGCCTGATGGAGTTTAAGCGCGCCTACGATCTGAACCTCCGGGTGAAAAACATGCTCCCGGATCTCTACGCAGAAGATCCTGACTTCTATCGCAATATGCGCATTCAGGATCTGGCGCAGGGGATCCACAAACTGATTCGCCAGCACGATCTGCCGCGCCTGATGCTGCAGGCGTTTGACGTTCTGCCGGAGATGACGCTGACGCCGCACCAGGCGTGGCAGCGGCAGGTGAAAGGCGAGGTGGAAACCATTGAGCTGGAAAACCTGGTGGGGCGCGTGTCGGCTAACATGATCCTGCCTTATCCGCCGGGAGTGCCGCTGCTGATGCCGGGAGAGAGGATCGCCGAGGCGAGCAGGGCGGTGCTCGATTTTCTGCTGATGCTCTGCTCGGTTGGCCGTCACTATCCGGGATTTGAGACGGATATCCATGGGGCAAAACGCGATGAAAGCGGCGTGTACTGGGTGCGAGTCCGAAAAGAAGGAGGAGCGCTTGCCAGGCCCGGGTTTTCGGTTGTAACGTTCAGGGCATCATAAAAAGGAGAAGCTATGCTGGGTTTAAAACAGGTTCATCATATTGCGATCATTGCCACCGATTATGCGCAGAGCAAGGCGTTCTACTGCGACATTCTTGGATTTACGCTGCTAAGCGAGG
Organism: uncultured Enterobacter sp.; assembly: GCA_946477805.1. Taxonomy (GTDB): domain Bacteria; phylum Pseudomonadota; class Gammaproteobacteria; order Enterobacterales; family Enterobacteriaceae; genus Enterobacter. The sequence goes on along the minus strand of CAMKZP010000258.1, from coordinate 3,430 downwards.
CCTACCGCGAGGAGCGCGACTCCTGGAAAGGGGACCTGGCGCTTAACGGGCAATACGTGATTGAGCTGTTCTCTTTTCCTTTCCCGCCTGCACGCCCGTCTCGTCCCGAAGCCTGCGGCCTGCGTCATCTGGCCTTTAGCGTGGACGATCTGGATAGCGCGGTAAAACATCTGGACGCGCACGGCGTGACGTGCGAACCGATCCGTGTCGATCCGTTTACCGACAAGCGTTTCACCTTTTTCAACGATCCGGACGGCCTGCCGCTGGAGCTTTACCAGCAGTAATCCTCATCCTGTGTGATAATGCCCGCTCAGTTCGGGCATTTTTTATGTGTAATTTCCTATGACCTTACCCGCTATCGCACACGCCGTTTCACCGTACCGCCAGCTGCTGGTGGGGTTTAGCGGTGGCCTGGATTCTACGGTTCTTCTCCATCGCCTGAAGCTCTGGCGCGATCGCGAGCCTGACGTACAGCTTCGGGCGATGCATATCCATCACGGGCTAAGCCCTCATGCTGACGGGTGGGTGGCGCACTGCGAAGCGCTCTGTGCGTTGTGGAATATTCCACTGAGCGTCGAACGGGTGACGCTTCAGGATGAAGGGCTGGGCATTGAGGCGCAGGCGCGTAAAGCCCGCTATGCCGCATTTGCCAGCGCGCTACAGCACGGCGAAGCGCTGGTGACGGCGCAGCATCTGGACGATCAGTGTGAAACCTTTTTGCTGGCGCTTAAGCGGGGAAGCGGTCCGGCGGGGCTGTCCGCCATGCCGCCGCGCGCTGAGTTTGCCGGTACGCAGTTAATCCGGCCGCTGCTTGGCGAGACGCGCGCTTCTCTTGAAGCCTGGGCGCGCGAACACCGTCTGCGCTGGATCGAAGATGAGAGTAACCAGGACGACAACTATGACCGCAACTTTCTGCGCCTGCGCGTGATACCGCTCCTGACCGAACGCTGGGGACACTTTACGCAAGCGACGGCGCGAAGCGCTATGCTCTGCGCCGAGCAGGAAAGCCTGCTGGATGAACTGCTGAGCGAGGAGCTGGCTGAACTGATTTCTCCGGAGGGGGCGCTGGCAATTGCGCCGCTGGAAGCGATGAGCGCGGTGCGCCGCGCCGCCGTTTTACGCCGCTGGCTAGCCACTCACCACGCAGCCATGCCGTCGCGCGCGATGTTGAACAGAATATGGGATGAAGTGGCTCAGGCGCGAGAAGACGCCGCGCCTCGCCTCTACCTGAACGGCTTTGAGGTCAGGCGCTATCAGGGGGCGCTATGGTGGATAAAATCTCGTCCTTCGTTCTCTGATGTCGTGCTCAGCTGGCCGTCCATAGAAAATGCGCTGATATTACCTCACGGCGCGGGCAGCGTATCCCTCTCGAACGCCGGGCATGTGCGTCTGCCGGAAGCGAACGAGCCGGTCACCGTGCGCTTTAAGGCCGGGGGGATGCTGCATATTGTCGGGCGTAACGGCGGGCGAAAGCTGAAGAAAATCTGGCAGGAGTGTAATGTACCGCCCTGGCGGCGCGATGCGACACCGCTGCTGTTTTACGGTGAAACGCTGATTGCGGCTGCGGGTGTGTTCGTCACCGAAGAGGGATGGGCTGAAGAGGGCATCTCTTTCGCGTGGAAAGCGTAACGGGCAGCAGGGCTGCCCGTTAATGAGATCAGGATTCGCTCACCACAACGGTGCCGATTTCCGGATGGCTGAAACTGGCTATTTTATCGAGGCGAAGCTCCCGCGTCGTACCCGAATCTTCCACAATCAGGTATTCAACGTTTTTACGTGAAACCAGATCGCTGGCTTTTGCCTTCAGCACTTCGCCATCTTTGAGCTCCAGCGTCAGTATTAAATGATGCTGGCAGGCGAGTTCGAGGTTGTCATAGTCATCACAATTGATGGGTTGATAAGTTTCATTCATCGACATAATCGCTCACCAGTAAATTCGCCGCAGCATACGCTGCTTTTTCCCTGACCGATTCTGAAAGGTTCTCATCAGAGGCCACTTCATTAAGCACTTTCAATACACAGCCCAACGCATCCGGGATATAACCCAGATCTCCGCTGGCGATTTCCGCATACCGTTTGCGAATTAACTCACAATAATTATTCACATCCCCTCCCGCCAGCGCACTGACTTACTGTGAGATACCCTTAAGCCTACGAAGATAAACTCGGTTTAGCAAGGGGACTATACCATACTCATCTAAGCATTATCAGAGCCTTGATAGTGGTGTATTCATCACCTGTAACAGCCTTTTGCCGCTGTTTTCGCTACAATGTGCGCCTGATTCGTAAGGAGTTCTCTCATGGCGCTGAAAGCGACAATTTATAAAGCGGTGGTCAACGTGGCTGACCTTGACCGCAACCAGTTTCTGGATGCGTCACTGACGCTGGCGCGTCACCCCTCTGAAACCCAGGAGCGCATGATGCTGCGCCTGCTGGCGTGGATTAAGTACGCCGACGAGCGTCTGCAATTTACGCGCGGGTTGAGCGCGGAGGACGAGCCTGAGGCCTGGCTGCGTAACGATCATCTGGGTATCGATCTGTGGATCGAACTCGGCCTGCCGGACGAGCGCAGGGTTAAAAAGGCGTGCACGCAGTCCGCGCAAGTGGCGTTGTTCGCGTATAATCAGCGCGCCGCGGAGATTTGGTGGCAGCAAAGCAAGAGCAAGTGTAGCCAGTTTAAAAATCTCACCGTCTGGTATCTGGATGACGAACAGCTGGCGCAGCTGAGCGAGTTTGCCGGCCGGACAATGGTCCTGCAGGCGACGATTCAGGACGGCGCGATCTGGCTCTCTGATTCTCAGAATAATCTGGAAATTCATTTAACGGCGTGGCAACCGGCGCCATGATTGTTTTGTCCCGAAACGTAAGCATCCCGGATAATGAGCTGGAGATCACCGCGATCCGCGCGCAGGGGGCGGGCGGTCAGCACGTTAACAAGGCGTCAACGGCTATCCATTTGCGTTTTGACATACGGGCCTCCAGCCTGCCAGAGTATTATAAAGAGAGCCTGCTGGCGGCCAGCCATCACCTGATTACCAGCGATGGGGTCATCGTGATTAAAGCGCAAGAGTACCGCAGCCAGGAGCTTAACCGGGAAGCGGCGATTGCGCGTCTGGTGACGATGATTAAAGAATTAACGGCAGTGCAGAAAAGCCGTCGGCCAACGCGCGCATCGAAAGAACGTCGGCTGTCGTCGAAGGCGCAGAAATCCACAGTGAAAGCGCTACGCGGTAAAGTTCGTCGCCCGACAGAGTGACGGAAGGGAACACACATTTCATAAGGAATTCATTGTGAAAAAAGCACTATTTTCAGCGCTGGCAGTGAGTACGCTGTTGGCGCTTATTGGCTGTAACAACCGCTCGGAAACGCAGGTTTTACAGCCTACGCATGCGGAAGAATTAAAACCGATGCAGCAGAGCTGGCGCGGCGT
>CAMKZP010000257.1 GCA_946477805.1 uncultured Enterobacter sp. | reverse complement strand
CCTATAAAGCTTTTCTGATAATTACAATTCAATTTTTTTGCATTCACTATTACTGAACAACACCTGATTCATTGTTTTAATTGAATTTAAATAAAAACGCACCAATATGACATCACAATCCTGGCGGTCTTTAGTCAACAAGAAATACCAGTTATCTTTACGTTTGTTTTTATTTTTGAATGCGATATCTGCAGTGTTTTCGGTAACAAACCCGCTCTATTCCGTTCGGGTGGTCTCTGTACCGCTGCTTGCCGTATTCATCATCAGCACGGGCCTACTTCTCTGGCACTGGAAAAACAGCGCCCGCAAAATAAATATCCCCCTCGTTTCAGCCATTTTCGGTTGTTTATGGGCGTGGCAGATCGCCTCGAAATTTTCGTTAATTACGCACGATCACGCGACCTATTTAATTCTGGCGCTATTAACGGTTCTTTTTATAGGGTCTTTATCATTTGCCAGCAATATCAAAGCATTTACCCTGCACTCGCTGCCGGCATTTATTATCTGCCTGTGGTTAAGCGACCATGAAAGCTGGCTGAGGATGACTTATTCCTTTGCTCTGCCCGTGTTCGCCATCGGCATCCACCATGTTTTACAGCGGCGCAACGACCGCTTCGCCCAGGAGCTGCTTTCGGAATTACTGGAAGAGCGTGAAACCCTCACCGATCTCAGCATGATGGATCCGCTTACCGGACTGTATAACCGCCGCGGCCTGCAGAGCCGGCTGGAAAACCTTCTCGCCGCGGATAACGGCGAACATTTTGTTTTACTGCTCGATATCGACCACTTTAAGGCCTACAACGATCATTACGGCCATATGATGGGCGATCAGGCGCTTATTCGGGTCTCTGCAGCTATCCGCGATGCCGTGCGCTCGCGCGACATTGTCGCCCGCTTTGGCGGAGAAGAGTTTATGGTTTTGCTGTCCAATATTCCGCTCGAGCTTGCCCGCCAGACGGCAGAGCGTATTCGCCAGAAAGTGTACGACCTCAAAATACCGCACATGTTTAACGAAAGCGTTGCCACCAACGTTACCATCAGCATTGGCATCGCCATGTTTAATGATAAGGACGTTGAGCAGGCGCTGGAGAAAGCGGATAAAGCGCTCTACGAGGCAAAGCATATGGGTCGCAACAGTATCCTGCTTAGCGAAGAACTGCACACCGCCTGACGGCGTATCCGCAGATCCAGGACAAAAGGCTTGCGATCGGTTTTATCAATAGTTAGGATTGGCAATCATTATCATTTAGATTCCTATCCTATATGGCGACACATACCGCACAAGCCGTTGATGCTCTTCTCTGGCGAGCTCCTCTCTCCACGGGAAGCGTGACGCTTGCGGATGCCATCCGGGATAAAATCGCCGAAACGCGCGCGCATCTGCTGGATTTTATTAAGCTGGATGAAGCCCCGCCGCATCACGCTATGACGCTGGCACAGTGGCAGCGCCCCGCCGAACGGCAGACGCTGCTGGCCACCTATTCCGACCATATCTACCGCAATCAACCCACGCTGGCGCGGGAAAATAAACCGCTGCTGTCGCTCTGGGCACAGTGGTACATCGGGCTGATGGTTCCTCCCCTGATGGTGGCGCTGCTGACGCAGGAGACCGTTCTTGATCTCGCCCCGGAGCATTTCCATGTGGAATTCCATGAGACCGGGCGGGCGGCGTGTTTCTGGATCGATGTTCACGAAGATCATAATGCGGGACAGCTTTCGGCTCAGGAACGCATGGAGCGGCTTGTTACCCACGCGCTGATCCCGGTGGTTGATGCGCTTGAAGCGTCAGGAGAGATTAACGGAAAGCTCATCTGGAGTAATACCGGCTATTTAATCCACTGGTACTTAACGGAGATGAAAGCGCTGCTGGGGGATGAGAAAGTCGATGCCCTGCGCCAGTCCTGTTTCTATGCCAAACACCTTTCCGACGGCCGTGACAACCCTCTCTTTCGCACCGTGGTGCCCCGCGACGGGCTTCTGGTTCGCCGTACCTGCTGTCAGCGCTATCGCCTGCCGGACGTTCAGCAGTGCGGAGATTGCACGCTGAAGTAGTGCCGTTAATTGCCCGGTAGCGCTTCGCTTACCGGGCCTACAGATCCTCAAAGCCCAGGCCGGGTCAGGCGAAGCCGCCCCCCGGCACAAACCACTCAGGCTACCTGCTGATTTTCCTCTTCAGCATTGCGCTGCGCCTCTTCCGCTTCCTGTTCCAGCAGCTGCTTCTCGTACACCTTGAAGAACGGGAAGTAGATAATTGCCGATACGCACGCCAGCAAAATCACCAGGATGGCGGCCCGGAAATCCCAGCCCAGCGCCCAAGCAGCCCCAATCGGGGCCGGTGCCGTCCACGGTACAACGGAAATTACGCGGCCAATCAAATCCAGCTTCATCACCCCCCATGCCAGCACGGCGTTGACCATTGGCGCCAGCAGGAAGGGAATGAAGAATACCGGGTTCATTACAATCGGCGTGCCGAAGATGACCGGTTCGTTGATGTTAAAGAAGCTGGGCACCACGCTCAGACGGCCAATCGAACGCAGGTGCGCGGAACGGCTACGCAGGTAGCAGATCACCAGACCCATCGTTGCCCCCGAACCGCCGATAACAATAAAGAACGTCCAGAAGGCTTCCATAAAGATGTGCGGCAGCGCCTGGCCCGCGGCCAGCGCGGTCTGGTTTGCGCCCAGGTTAGTCAGCCAGAACATCTGCAGCATCCCGGAGACGATTGCCGCACCGTGGATCCCGGCAAACCACAGCAAATGACCAATCAACACCGCCAGCAGGATAGCAGGCAGGGAGTCCGCGGCGGAAACCAGCGGCTTAAAGATAGACATAATCGCCTGCGGGATCAGCATGCCAAACTCAGACTGAATCAACAGGCTCAGCGGATAAAGCGTCAGCACTACCACCAGCACCGGAATTAACAGGTCAAAGGAGTTTTTGATCATCGGCGGCACCTGGTCAGGCAGGCGAATGCCGATGTTATGCGCCTTCAGGAAACGCATCAATTCAACGCAGTAAACGGCCACCAGAATAGCGGTAAAGATCCCCGTTCCGCCCAGGCTGTCTACCGGCAGCGTCCCCTTGGTTTTGGGTGCCGCAACCAGCAGAAACGCCATCAGCGACAGCATGGCACACATGAACGGGTCCAGCTGGTGCGATTTCACATAGTGTTTGCCCAGGTTATAGGCGATAGCCGCGCAGATATAAATGGACATGATGCCCATGGTCATATCAAACGGCGTCAGGATTTGTCCCTCAAACTGCTTCGCCATATCCAGCCAGGCGCGAGCAAAACCCCAGGTGGTATCGGGTGAGAACGGTGGGTAGGCAAACACCAGCAAAAACGAGCCCACAATCATAAACGGCATCGCGGAAATGAACCCGTCGCGGATAGCCATAACGTGACGCTGGGAGGAGATCCGCCCGGCAATCGGGCTCACGTAATTCTCAACGAAACGGAAAATCAGATTGAACGCAGCATGGTTGGCAGACATAGCAGATCTCCTTTCAGACGTGGGTTACGGGCGCATTGGCGCCGCACGTTGTGCCATACATCAGCTTCACAACCTTGCTGGCTCGACGACCAGCGGTACTGCTCAGACGGAATGGTTTCATAATTTGCTCTTATTATTGGATACAGGGGACGTTACGTACTCAGTATTAATCTCCGCATCACGGTCTGCAACCGGTTACTGTAACCGGTTTCCGTGAATGTGAAGGCGATCCAGAAATCAGTGGAACGGGATATTTGTTACGGAAGAGATATTTACAGAGCATAATTTCTTATGACAGATTACGCAGGATATTTGTCAGGAGGAAACAATGAGTTTGCAGTCTGTACAGCAGTTTTTTGCCGACAACGCGCCGGATGTCGAAATCATAGAGCTGAGCCAAAGCACCGCGACCGTCGCCCTTGCTGCTGCAGCTCACAACGTCGAACCGGGTCAAATCGCCAAGACGCTCTCGCTGAAGATTAAAAACGAGGTCATTCTGGTAGTAGCCAGGGGCGACGCGCGGCTGGACAACAAAAAGCTGAAAGACGCATTCGGTGGAAAAGCGCGCATGCTCAGCAGCGATGAAGTGGTGACCGTTACCGGCCATCCCGTCGGCGGGGTTTGCCCTTTCGGGCTGGAAAACCCGCTTTCGGTTTACTGCGACGTCTCATTGAAACAGTACAGCGAAGTGCTGCCCGCTGCCGGTGCCATTCACAGTGCCGTACGTATTTCCCCGGACAGAATGGCCGAACTGACCTCGGCGAAATGGGTGGACGTCTGCATTTGATCGCAGCGCCAGAACCACTCTGGCGCGCGTCGAACGGTCAGGAAAATGCCGCAACGTTTAACACAGAACGCCGAGATTCCCAGGCAGGCAGATGCGCCAGAATATCTGCGGCATCCAGTAAACCCACGTCCGAATTAACACCCAGCTTGACCATCGCATTAAACTTATGCGCGCGAATGGTTTTAATGTTGCGCTCAAGCTGCGCGGCTATTTCGGGAATCGAATAGCCAAACGACATATAACGCAGTATCGCCCGTTCCGTTGGGCTCAGCATCCGGTTCTGGTTGACATGGCAGTGGTTGTACATGCTGTCGTTAACCCGATGCGTTTCGCCCAGCAGCACCACCATCCCTTCAAGCAGCCTCTCCAGCGACGCGGATTTACTGATAATGCCATGAAGACGCGATGGGGATAAATAGCTCACCAGCCTCGCCTCAACTTCATCGGAAGCCAGCACGATACGCTGGATATCTGCGTGAGTGAAGGTCAGGTCTCGCAGGCTCGCCAGACAGTTGAGACGCTCCTCACGCGCATCGGACAGCGAATAAATAACCGCGAAAAATGATGTGTGGGAAAGCGCATCTTTAAAGCTGTCGAAGCGGCTAAAAAGATGCATCTGATAGCGGCTAAGTGCGGGCAAAGCAAAAAGATGCTTCAGCCCAACGGCACTCATAGCGCAATTTTCGATGATGGCGATATGTCTTGTTGCAGCGGTCGTTTCCATTCATCAAAGTCTCCATAGGCCGACATTAAACTGAGTTCCCGCATTCCCTGTGTACTGCTTATCCATGCGTACATATCGGCATTACTGCGAAGAGATAATCGGCGCATTGCGCTGTTCTTCTGCGCGCTGATCGTTTTATTGCTTTTCTTCAATAGCGTCGCGATTTGATTAATGCCCCACCCTTTTCCCAGCAGCCGCAATACCTTGCGCTCCGAATGTGTCAGCGCAATAAAACTCTCGCTCTCTTCATCCTGCTCGGCCGTTTCTGGCAGTAACAAGGTCTGACTGATTCGTTCTGCACGTTCGCTGCCGGCGCGTATAGCGCGTACAACGCCCTCGATAGGCTCCCTATCTGAAAGTAACGTGCTTTCAGGACGCATCAGCAGCTCAACCGCCAGCGCATACAACGGACGAGACACTAAAAATATCCAGTGAACCTCGCGGTAATGATTCAGCAGCCCGTAATATTGCTCGAGCGTGCCGCGAGGGTTTCGATAATCACCTGAAATATCAGCAATTATCACCGAAGCATGATGCAGTTGTGATAAGGTAAGTTCCTGAATCGAGCTGCAATACGTTAAATCATACTCAGGAAACTGGCGTGCCATTACCCCGCCAATGCCCGCTTGCATAACGGGAACCTTACTCACCACAACGCCGTATCTACCTTTTTCAGGCAACATAGAACCTCCCGTTCCATTTGTCTTTTACTAAACAGCGCCCAGTCGCATCGAGTTAAAATGTATTTCCATCCCTGAAAGCGAAACTAATCATTACTGTCAGCATGTTGAAAAATGTTTATAAAAATAAGAAATACCCAAATCAGGGGTAATATC
>CAMKZP010000256.1 GCA_946477805.1 uncultured Enterobacter sp. | reverse complement strand
GAACAACACCACGGGGGCCATTGCGTCTACGGGTTCTATCGCGCTGGATACCAACAAAAACAGCCTGGTGAACACGCGCGCGGGCAATATTTCGACCTCCGGCGATCTGTATATCAACAGCGGCGCTATCGATAACACCAACGGTAAACTGGCCTCTGCGGGAACGCTGGCGGTGGATACCAATAACGCCACGCTGACTAACTCAGGCAAAGGAAACACCGTCGGTATCGAAGCGGGTATCGTAGCGCTGAAAACCGGCACCTTGAACAACAGCAACGGCCAGATTAAGGGCGGGTATGTGGGCCTGGAATCGACTGCCGTTAACAACAACAGCGGGCTGGTCGATTCTCTCGGCAACGTGGACGTTATCAGTAACGGCAACGTCGACAACACCCGTGGCCTGCTGCGTTCTGCCGGCGGTTACACCAAAATTTCCGCTAAAGGTGCGGTTAACAACGGTACAACCAAAACGGCGGATACCTCCAGCAATGACTCCTTAGGGATTATTGCCGAGAAGGGCGTGCAGATTGCGGCGAACAGCATCAATAACAACGGTGGGCAGATGGCGTCGAATGGCGATATCTCCCTGGAAAGCAACGGCGCCATTGATAACTACTCGGGCAAGCTGAACTCGTCTGCCAAAGTGATCGCCAAAGGAAGCTCCCTGCGTAACGACAACGGCGGCCTCTCGGGTAAAGGCGGCGTCAGCGTATCGACAACCGGCAATATCACCAACTACATCGGCGTTATCAGCTCTGAAGAGGGTGACGTCGCGCTGGGCGCCAATACCGTCAATAATTACGGCGGCTTTATCATGGGGCAAAATATTGGCATCGAAGCCCGTGGCGACGTGAATAACAACACCGCGATGATCGTTGCCAGCAAAGCCCTGACCGTGAAGGCCAATAATAATATCGATAACCGTAACGGTGATAATTTCGGTAACGCGTTTGGCCTCTATTTCGGCATGCCTCAGCAAAAAGGCGGCATGATCGGTAAAGGGGGTATTTCGCTTACCGGTAACAATATTTACAACAATACCAGCCGCATCGTGGCCGAGAATGGCCCGCTGGACGTGCAGGCTAAAGGGAATATCGATAATACCCGTGCATTGCTGACCAGCGGGGCAGATGCTGCCATTAAAGCCGGTGGGGTGTTCTATAACAACTACGCGACCACCTACGCCGCGGGCAATCTGAATATCGATAGCGTTTGGCTGGAGAACTACAGCAGCGGTACGTTAATTGATAACAACGCGACGGGGATTATTGCTTCAGATAACGATCTCACTCTGAATGTGAATAACAACGTCAATAACTACGGCTGGATCAGCAGCAAGGGCGATGCGATCGTCAACGTGCTCAAAGGCGTTTTCTATAACCGTAACACGCTCGCAGCCGAGAAATCGCTGACCCTTACCGCGCTGAACGGCGTGGAGAACTTCAAAGATCTCTCTGCGGCTGACGGCGATCTTACGATCTCCACCCAGCGCCACGTCACCAATAACAATAACAGCAACATGGTGGGGGATAACGTCACCATCACCGCGGTTAACGATATTAACAACCGTGGGAATATTGTGGGTGATTCAGACCTGATCGTGAAAACGAACGGCAATCTGTATAACTACCTCACCATGAGGGGCGAGGGTGATGTCTCCATCAGCGCCAACAGCATTAACAACAATAATGCGACCCTCAAGGCGAACGGCGGTATGACGCTGGCGACCACTGCTAACGTGAGTAACATCCGTGGAAGTATCACCGCTGCGACGGGCGATCTCAGCATCGTGTCAACGAAAGGCACTCTGGACAATACCTGGGGGATGTTAACCAGCGGTGCTAACGCGCTCGTTAAAGTAGCCAGCGTGTTTTACAACAACTATGCCACGACCTGGAGCGCGGGCAACCTGGACATCACGGCCAGCACGCTCTACAACTCCAGCAACGGCAGCATGGAAAACGATACCGCGACGGGCGTCATTGCGTCTGATAAAAACCTCACGCTGAACGTGGATAACAGCTTCACCAACTATGGCTGGATCAGCAGCAAAGACTCGCTGAACCTTAATGTCCAGAAAGGTGTGCTGTACAACCGTAACACGCTCTCCGCAGACAATGCGCTGGCTATTAATGCCCTGAACGGGGTTGAAAATTTCCAGGACATCGTCGCGGGCACCCGCGTGAGTATTGATACGCAGAAACATGTCACCAACAATACCCGAAGCAATATTCTCGCGCAGAATATCGTGATTAATGCGGTAAAAGACATCAATAACCGCGGCAATATTGTCGGTGATTACAGCCTGACGGCAAAAACCTCTGGCAATATTTATAACTACCTGAACATGCTGAGCTATGGCGTTGCGGGTGTCACGGCGAATAATGTGACCAACAGCGGCAAAGATGCAGTATTAGGTGGGTTAACAGGGCTGGAACTGAACGCCAATAAAGTCACCAATACCGGAACGATTGTCGGTATTTAATGTTTAAGCCGTAACACAAGGCAGCAGCTATCTTCTGTTAACACCAGGTCGGAACGAGACCCTGCTGCCTTTATTTTTTGAGAAAGTAAATGGAATTACGATTCAAAACACTGTGGCCGTCGCTGCTGTTGGTGAGTGTCTGCTCCTACGCCGAGGATGATATTAATCATCTTATTAAGCAGCAGCATAATGCCGATTTAAGCGCCTTTAAAGAACAGAAGGTACAGCGTCAGGACGTGTATTCCAGTACCGATCGTAAAGTATTCAAACTGGACGACCTGCCAGAAGAAGAGAACTGCTTTACGATTACTACGCTGAAGCTTGAAAACGATTTTCTGAAGCACAAAACCGACCAGGCGATAAAAAAGGAGATCCTCGGTCGCTGCGTCGGAAGCGTTGGCGTCGTGAAAATAGCAACCGCCCTGCAGGATTATTATATCAACGCGGGCTATATCACAACGCGCGTTACGCTGCCTTCACAAAATATCGCTTCCGGTACCCTGACGCTGAACGTTGAGGCGGGGAAAATCGAGAAGGTCGTTATTGAAGCCGATGATGTTAACCCGTGGATATTACCGTTTAAGAACGAAGATATTCTTAATATCCGCGATATTGAGCAAGGGCTGGAGAATCTGCAGCAGGTTCCGAATGCCAATGTAAAAATCAATATCGAACCCGGTACCCGGCATGGCTACAGTACCGTGCGCATCACAACCGATCGCACGAAAAACTGGAACCTGAGAGCGAGCTACAGCAACTGGGGCGACAAGCAGACGGGGCGATATTTGACCTCAGCGGTGGGCTATTTATACAACACGGCACGGCTGAGCGACCTGTTTTATCTGGCGGGGACGCGCAGCACAACAGGGCAATACGAGAGTGTGAGTGGTTACTACGCGGTGCCCGTGGGCTACTGGAACTATTCAGTCTTTTACAGCAGCAGCACGTCGCGCCAGACCATTCCGCTCAGCTATACCTCTGTGGAATACGTGGGAAAGAGCGATTACTGGAGCGCAAAAGCATCGCGTACGGTATACCGGGATAAAACCCGCAAGGTCACCGGTAATGCCGAGCTGATTCGGCGCAAATCCGGGTACAAAATTGACGGTCAGGAACTGGTATTGCAAAAACGCAATATGGATAACGTCAGGCTGGGCATTAACTATAAGCAGCAGCTGAATAATGCCTACTGGGATTCGACGCTGTCATGGCAGCGCTTTATCACCTGGTTGGGTGCCGATAAGACGCCGGACATGGTGTATGGCGACGTCAGTTCGGTTAGCCAGCTTTTCAATCTGGAGAGCAGCTATTCGCGTCAGCTGGGAAACACGGTTTACAGCGCCACGTTTTTTGCCCAGTACGCACCGCGAGATCTCACCCTTCAGGATCAGATGACCCTGGGAGAACGCTGGAACGTGCGCGGGTTTGAAAATAGCGTGGGCCTGAACGGTAACAGCGGCTATTACCTGCAAAATACGCTCTACCATCCGGTGGGTTTTATGAATGCCAATTACTATATCGGGTTCGATATGGGGCAGATAAAAAAGGACAGCGCGTATGGCGATGAATTTCTCGCAGGCTCCGCCGTGGGTATACAAGGCAATGTGAAAAGTCTGACCTGGGATACCTCCCTGTCAGCACCGGTAAAATACCCGGGCAATATGGACGTCGACAAGATTAACCTTAACTTCACTATTTCATATCAGCTATAGCAAGGATGAAGGCCACTATGCGCATCGGAACGGATATCGTTGAGGTTACGCGAATTAATCGAGCGATAGATAACGGGAAAATTGATTTTTTGTCTCGGGTATATACCGGGCAAGAATTAATAAAGATTAACCTTGACGATCTTAACGTCGAACGTGCAGCCGGATTCTGGGCGGCAAAAGAGGCGGCGGTAAAGGCGCTAGGGTGTGGTTACCGGAAGGGAATTACGTTTCATGACATCGAAGTGACGCACGATGATGACGGTTGCCCCCATTTTATTTTCAGCGAACGAATAAAAGGGATGCTGGCAGAAAAAGGGCTCGTCAATAACTCACTGACGATTTCACATTGCCAGACCCATGCGATAGCGATTGTCATCCTTTATTAATCAAATTATTTGTGAATGCTATGTATCAATATAACGACCTTAAGCAAAAAACGGTGTTGGTTACCGGCGCCAGCGGTGATATCGGCCTGGCCATCTGCGCGACGTTTCTGGATCAGGATTGTGACGTTTATGCCCTCTATAAATCCAACGCTGCGCCGTTGGCTGAGTTAAAAGAGCGCCATCCTGCCGGGGGAAAACTCTCGCTTATTCAGTGCGATCTTGCCGAGCCGCTGGACGTTGCCGCCCTCTGCGCACGTCTCACGGAAAAGGCCGGGAAAATCGACGTTCTGGTGAATAACGCCGGGGTCGTGAAAGATAGCCTGTTTGCGTCGATGAGCTTCGCAGATTTTAGCCAGGTGATGGACATTAATATGTTCAGCACGTTCCGCCTGATCAAAGAGGCGCTGATGCTGCTCCGCTCGGCGGAAAGCCCGGCGATTATTAATGTCGCCTCCATTGCCGCTCTTATCCCGAGCATAGGGCAGGCGAACTACAGCGCATCAAAGGGCGCTATCCTCGGCTTTACACGCACCCTGGCCGCAGAGCTTGCAGCGTATGGGATCCGCGTAAACGCCGTCGCGCCGGGAATGATCGAGTCAAAAATGGTGAAAAAGGTCTCCCGCACGGTCGTGCGCGGGGTGACCAGCACCATTCCCCTGCGTCGCCTGGGAAAATGTGAGGAAGTGGCAAACACCATCGTTTACCTCAGCTCTTCCGCTTCCAGCTATATCGTCGGTCAGACCATCGTTATCGATGGCGGCCTGGTTATGCGGTGATCTATGTCCAGATACCTGATCCCCGCAAAGATCTTCCTGGAAATGGGCGGCTGGCGTCAGCCTCTGCTGATGGTCGATCGCATTGACGATTTTAAATACGGTGAGAGTGGCTTTGTGAAAGTGACGAAACACGTCGCCTTTAACGAGCCATATCTGCTGGGGCATTTTCCTGACGACCCTATTATGCCAGGGGTGATCATTGCCGAAATATTTGGTCAGGCCAGCGAGTATCTCTCATTTTTAACCGATATTTGCGACATCTATCAGGCCCGTTTTAATGAGGCGCTGAAGTCCCTGCGCGACATTCATGCCCATATTACGACAGACGAGATGCTGGCGATTATCCGCGAGCGGCGTGCCCAGGTACGCGGCGTGCTGGCGGCACAAAATCTGAAGTTTAAGGATATCGCTTACCCCGGCGATTCTATTGAGGTCACGAGCAAGTTAGCTTTTTCTGATGCCAACGGCTTCAAACACTACTCCGTG
>CAMKZP010000255.1 GCA_946477805.1 uncultured Enterobacter sp. | reverse complement strand
CACTCGACTAGTCGTCGGCAGCGTCAGATGTGTATAAGAGACAGCATGTGTATTATAAGTTACTCCTTATTTAGCAGCAGGACGTAAAAATGGAACTGGCGCACTGGCAGCAGCGTTTTGAACGCTGGCTCGAAGAACATCACGCGGCGGAGGATTCGGCTCATGATATCTCGCATTTCCGCCGGGTATGGATGACGGCGCAGAACATCATGGTTAACCAGAAGGCGGACCCGCTGGTGGTGCTTACCGCCTGCTATTTCCATGACATCGTCAGCCTGCCGAAGAATCACCCTGAGCGCAGCCGGTCATCGCGGCTGGCCGCCCGCAAAACGCGCGACATTCTGCGCCATGATTTCCCGGACTTCCCGCAGGCCGCCTGCGCCGCGGTGGAACATGCCATTGAGGCGCACAGCTTCAGCGCCGCCGTTACGCCGCAGAGCGCAGAGGCCAAAATTGTTCAGGACGCAGACCGGCTGGAAGCGTTAGGCGCCATCGGGCTGGCGCGCGTCTTTGCCGTGTCGGGGGCGCTGGGGGTAGCGTTATTTGACGCAGAGGACCCGTTCGCGGAAAGCCGGGCGTTGGATGACCGCGCCTTTGCGCTTGACCACTTTCAGACCAAACTGCTGCGCCTGCCGCAGACCATGCAAACGGAGCGCGGGCGCGAGCTGGCGCGCCACAATGCCGACTTTCTGATCCAGTTTATGGCTAAACTGAGCGCCGAGCTGCAGGGCGACTGCCTGGGCATTGATGGCGAGGTGCAGAGCCGTTTCCGTCGCAGTTTGCGTTCATAAGTGTGGTAATCTGTTTTCAGTCTTTATTCTTCGGTTAAAAGAATGCAGGAAAATCGATCACTGATGGAGCCCGCACCCGAGCGGGTTGAGAAATCAACGCCAGCCGTGCAGGCATTGCTGCGCCAGCTGCTGGATATTTATGATGTTAAAACCCTGGCGAACCAGCTGGCGGCCCTCGGAGAGAGCCACTGGAGCCCGGCGATCCTCAAGCGGCTGCTCATCAGCGAGCGGGCAGGGCAGCGCGTCAGCGAAAGTGAATTTCGCTTTCTGCAAAACCAGCTCCCGCGCCCCAGCGCCGCGCATCCGAACTATGCCTTCCGTTTTATCGATCTTTTTGCCGGTATCGGCGGGATACGCCACGGCTTCGAAGCCATAGGCGGCCAGTGCGTGTTCACCAGCGAGTGGAACAAACACGCGGTACGCACCTATAAGGCCAACTGGTATTGCGACCCAGAGCAGCATCATTTCAACGCGGATATCCGCGATGTGACCCTGAGCCATAAAACCGGCGTCAGCGATGACGAGGCCGCAGAGCATATTCGCCGCGCTATCCCCGCGCACGACGTGCTGCTGGCGGGTTTCCCGTGCCAGCCCTTCTCGCTGGCTGGGGTCTCGAAAAAGAACGCGCTGGGGCGCGCGCACGGTTTTGCCTGCGACACCCAGGGAACGCTGTTTTTCGACGTTGTGCGCATTATCGATGCCCGCCGTCCGCCGATTTTTGTGCTGGAAAACGTTAAAAACCTGAAAAGCCACGACGGCGGGAAAACGTTCCGCATCATCATGCAAACCCTGGACGAGCTGGGCTATGACGTGGCCGACTCGCAGGAGACGAGCGCGGACGACCCCAGGATCGTTGATGGCAAACATTTTTTGCCCCAGCACCGCGAGCGCATCGTGCTGGTGGGCTTTCGACGCGATCTCAATCTAAAGGGCGATTTTACCCTGCGGGACATCTCCTCCCTGTATCCGGCGAGGCGCCCCTCGGTTGCCGATCTCCTTGAGCCCGTGGTCGACGCGAAATTCATCCTCACCCCGGTGCTGTGGAAATACCTCTATCGCTATGCCAAAAAGCATCAGGCCAAAGGCAACGGTTTTGGCTTTGGTATGGTCAATCCGAACAACCCTGACGCGGTAACGCGCACGCTCTCCGCGCGGTACTACAAAGACGGTGCCGAGATCCTGATCGACAGGGGCTGGGACAGAGCCCTGGGTGAGAAAGACTTTGACGATCCGCACAACCAGAGGCACCGTCCGCGCCGCTTAACCCCGCGCGAATGCGCCCGGCTGATGGGCTTTGAGACCCCGCAGGGCTACAGCTTCCGCATTCCGGTTTCAGATACCCAGGCCTATCGTCAGTTTGGCAACTCGGTGGTGGTGCCTGCCTTTGCGGCGGTGGCAAAACTGCTGGCGTCGCGCATCCAACAGGCCGTAGCGCTGCGCCAGAGCGAGGCCGTCAATGGCGGACGTTCACAATAAGGCAACGCGCAGCAAAAACATGCGTGCCATCGGCACGCGTGATACCGCGATAGAAAAACGGCTTGCCGGGCTTTTGCGCGACGCCGGGTTTGACTATCGCGTGCAGGACGCCGCGCTCCCCGGGCGGCCTGACTTCGTGGTCGACGCCTGGCAGTGCATCATCTTTACCCACGGCTGCTTCTGGCATCATCACGACTGCTATCTGTTTAAGGTTCCCGCAACGCGCACCGACTTCTGGCTGGACAAAATTGGCAAAAACGTCGCGCGCGACGAACGGGACGTGGCCGCGCTTCTCGCGCAGGGCTGGCGGGTATTGGTTGTCTGGGAGTGCGCGCTGCGCGGCAGGCTGAAACTCAGTGATGAAGACCTGGCGGAACGGCTGGAGGAGTGGATCTGCGGCGGCGCCCGCGCCGCGCAGATCGATACCCAGGGAATTAAGGTTTTTCCGCCCCGCACGGCGTGATGACCGGTTTGGCAGGCAGTAAATATTTACCCAGCGTCACCAGCACCACGGCAAAGACGATCACGCCCAGCGCCAGCCACTCAATCGGCGACAGGGTTTCGCCCGCGAAGCTGGTGCCCAGCAGCACGGCAACCACCGGATTAACGTAAGCGTAGCTGGTGGCGACGGCCGGAGAGACGTTGCGGATCAGGAACATATACGCGTTAATGGCGATGATTGAGCCAAACAGCGCCAGGTAGCCCACCGCCAGAAAGCCCGAAAGCGCGGGCATGGCCGTCAGTTTTTCCCCGGTCAGCGTCGAGGCCACCAGCAGCACCACACCCGCCGCGAGCATCTCAATGGCGCCCGCCATCATCCCTGACGGCAGCTCGATGCGCGAGCCGTATACCGAGCCAAACGCCCAGCTCATGGAGCCAATCAGAATCAGCAGCGCGCCCCACGGGTTCCCGCTGAGGTTGCCGCCGCTGTTGAGCATGATAATGCCTGCCAGACCAATGCCGATCCCCAGCCACTCAAGCTTGCGGGTGCGAATGCCGAAAAGTCGGCTGAAGCAGAGGGTAAACAGCGGTACGGTGGCGACGACCACGGCGGCTATCCCCGAGGGCACGTGCTGGTGCTCGGCGATCGTCACGAAGCCATTTCCGACCGCCAGCAGCAGCAGGCCAATCAGCGCCGCGTTGAGCATGGGGCGCAGCGGAGGCAGCTTATGGCCGCGCAGCAGCAAAAACGCCATCAGCAGCACACCCGCAGAGAGGAAGCGAATACCGGCCATCATCAGCGGGGGCCAGCTCTCCACGCCGATGCGAATGACAAAATAGGTGGATCCCCAGATGATATACAGCGAGAAAAGTGCTCCAATGAGCGGTAATAAATGCCGGAAACGCATAGTCCCTCACGACGAGATAAAAAGGTCGCTCATAGTAAACGCCAAAACTATCGGGCTGGCGAGCCCTTTAATTGTGTAGTTGATGTGAATTTTTTGTTGACGTAATGTGCCAGTTTCCGGCCTGACGCTTTTGTTCCATACTATTCACTTACATAGCAAAAAAAGAAGGATAGCGATTTTGGCGGGAAGTAGCTTATTAACATTACTGGACGATATTGCCACCTTGCTGGATGACATTTCGGTCATGGGAAAACTGGCGGCAAAAAAGACCGCCGGTGTGCTGGGGGATGATTTGTCGCTCAACGCGCAGCAGGTGAGCGGCGTTCGCGCGAATCGCGAGCTGCCGGTGGTGTGGGGTGTGGCAAAAGGCTCCTTTATCAACAAGGTGATCCTCGTTCCGCTGGCGCTGCTGATCAGCGCGTTTATTCCCTGGGCCATTACGCCGCTGCTGATGATCGGCGGCGCGTTCCTGTGCTTTGAGGGCGTCGAGAAAGTGCTTCACACCTTTGCCGCGCGCAAAGAGAGCGACACGCCCGAGGTGCGTCAGAAGCGTCTTGAAGCGCTGGCCGCTCAGGATCCGAAAAGCTTTGAGCGCGATAAGGTTAAAGGGGCCATCCGCACCGACTTTATCCTCTCCGCTGAAATTGTGGCTATCACGCTGGGCATCGTCTCCGAGGCGCCGCTGATGAACCAGGTGCTGGTCCTGTCCGGGATAGCGATCCTCGTCACCGTGGGCGTCTACGGCCTGGTAGGGCTGATCGTTAAGCTGGACGACATTGGCTACTGGCTGGAGGAAAAATCCAGCGCGCTGGCGCGGGGCATCGGTAAGGGCCTGCTGGTGCTGGCCCCGTGGCTGATGAAGAGTTTGTCGGTTATCGGCACGCTGGCAATGTTCCTCGTGGGCGGCGGGATCGTGGTACACGGTATTGCGCCGCTCCACCACGCCATCGAACATTTTGCTGCGGCAAACGGGGCGCTGGTGGCGGCGATTTTGCCCACGCTGCTTAATCTGGTTATTGGCTTTATCATTGGCGCAATTGTCGTCGCCGCCGTGAAAGGGGTGGGAAAATTGCGTGGCGCCTCGCACTAATTGTGCCATTTTCCAGTATGCAAAAAGACTATTCCTCGTCTAAATTGAAAAAGTTTCACCCTGATACAGGAGGCGGGTATGGTCTTTTTGGTCAGTGATGAAGTTAAGCCCAAGAGCGGCGGTCCACGCATGATTGTCACCGGTTATTCCAGCGGAATGGTGGAGTGTCGGTGGCATGATGGCTATGGCATCAAGCGGGAAGCTTTTCGTGAAGACGAGCTTCAGCCGGGTGATGGACGCCAGCGTCGCGACAAGGCTTAATCACTTAACGCCCGGTTCGCCGGGCGTTTTTACGTGGCAATCAGGGAGTGTGTGTGCAGCGCGAAACCTATGTTGTAAAACGATCTTTTCAGCACTGGCTGCATCAGCGTAGCAATCCCGGCCTGATTGTTAATCTCTGTTTTATCGTGGTGCTGGTCTTTTCCACTCTCCTGACCTGGCGTGAAGTTGTGGTGCTCGAGGATGCCTATATCTCCAGCCAGCGTAACCATCTGGAAACGGTTGCCAACGCGCTGGACAGGCAGCTGCAGTTTAGCGTCGATAAAATGCTGTTCTTTCGCAGCAGCATGGACGAAGCGCTGAAAACGCCCCTCGCGTTCGGCGTGCTTTATGATGCGGTTAAGCGCTTCTCATCCCTGCGCGCCAGCCCGAACTGGCAGATTGCGCTGGACAGAAACCGCACCCTGCCGATTAACGGCGTGTCGGACGCGTTTGTCGAAAAAACCACGCTGCTCAGCCGTGACGAAGAGCGTCTGCCAGCCGAGCTTTCTGCGGCTCTGGAAGTAGGGTATCTGCTGCGCCTGGCGTCAACTAACACCCGGAAAGAGGAGCGGGTCATTTATGTTTCCCGCGCCGGGTTCTTTCTGGCGACCGATACGCCTGCACGGAACCAGGATATTTCTCCCCGATATTATCAGATGGTTACCCAGCCCTGGTTTACCCGGCAGTCTGAACGGGGGAACCGCGCCCGCGCGGTTCGCTGGTTTATTTCGCCCGCCTCCTCGTTCATCGGCAACACGCCCTTAATCACGGCCAGCGTGCCGATCTACTTCGATCATTACTGGTACGGCGTGCTGGCAATGGATTTCAGCTTCGCCACGATGCGGCGTCTGCTGGTGGATGCCATGGTCTGTCTCTTATACACATCTGACGCTGCCGACG
>CAMKZP010000254.1 GCA_946477805.1 uncultured Enterobacter sp. | reverse complement strand
CAATAAAGCTATTATCCGTATATTCCTAAAATAAACCGTAGTGATTAACGGGGTAACGGTGTTTTTCAGATTAAACTCATGACGGAAATTTGCGTTAACTAACAGACAGCCGGAATTATCCGATAAAAAAACGCCGGCATCGCGCCGGCATTTTTCAGGACATATTAATTACGCACGCCAGGCTTTATAACGGTTAATCAAACCGTTTGTAGAGCTGTCGTGGCTGTCGATCGCTTTCTCATCACCCAGCTCAGGCAGAATGCGGTTTGCCAGCTGTTTACCCAGCTCAACGCCCCACTGGTCAAAGGTGAAGATGTTCAGGATTGCGCCCTGGGTGAAGATCTTGTGCTCATAAAGCGCAATCAGCGCGCCCAGGCTGAACGGAGTGATTTCGCGCAGCAGGATGGAGTTGGTTGGGCGGTTGCCTTCGAACACTTTGAACGGCACAACGTGGTCCAGCGTGGCCGGATCTTTACCCTGGTCACGGTATTCCTGCTCAACCACATCGCGGGATTTACCGAACGCCAGCGCTTCGGTTTGCGCGAAGAAGTTGGACAGCAGCTTCGGATGGTGATCGGACAGTGGGTTATGGGTGATAGCCGGGGCGATGAAATCGCAGGGTACCATTTTGGTGCCCTGGTGAATCAGCTGGTAGAACGCGTGCTGGCCGTTGGTGCCCGGCTCGCCCCAGATGATTGGGCCGGTCTGGTAATCCACCGCGTTGCCGTTACGGTCAACGTATTTGCCGTTGGATTCCATGTTGCCCTGCTGGAAGTAGGCCGCAAAGCGATGCATGTACTGGTCGTACGGCAGAATGGCTTCGGTTTCAGCGCCGAAGAAGTTGTTGTACCAGATACCGATCAGCGCCAGCAGCACCGGCAGGTTTTTCTCAGGCGCGGTGCTTGCGAAGTGTTTGTCCATCGCGTGCGCGCCGGAGAGCAGCTCAACAAAGTTGTCGAAGCCCACGGAAAGGATGATGGAGAGGCCAATCGCAGACCACAGCGAGTAGCGGCCGCCAACCCAGTCCCAGAACTCGAACATGTTCGCGGTATCGATGCCGAACTCGCCCACCGCTTTACCGTTGGTGGACAGCGCCGCGAAGTGTTTCGCCACGTGCTTTTCGTCACCCGCGGTTTTCAGGAACCAGTCGCGCGCGCTGTGGGCGTTGGTCATGGTTTCCTGGGTGGTGAAGGTTTTGGACGCCACGAGGAACAGGGTGGTTTCCGGGTTAACCTTTTTCAGCACTTCGGCGATGTGGGTACCGTCGACGTTAGAGACAAAGTGCATGTTGAGGTGATTTTTATACGGACGCAGCGCTTCGGTCACCATGAACGGGCCAAGGTCAGAACCGCCGATACCGATGTTCACCACGTCGGTGATGGCTTTGCCGGTGTAGCCTTTCCAGCTACCGGAGATGATCGCTTCAGAGAAGGTTTTCATCTTTTCCAGCACCGCGTTCACTTCCGGCATCACATCTTTGCCGTCAACGATGATTGGCGTATTGCTACGGTTACGCAGCGCCACGTGCAGCACGGCGCGGTCTTCGGTGCGGTTGATCTTCTCACCGGAGAACATCGATTTGATGGCGTCGGCCAGCTCGGTCTCTTTCGCCAGATCCTGCAGTTTTGCCAGCGTCTCTTCGGTAATGCGGTTTTTAGAGAAATCCACCAGCATCAGGTCATCGAAGGTCGCGGAGAATGTAGAGAAACGATCGGCATCCTTCGCGAACAGATCGGCGATGGTGACGTCTTTCATTTCATCAAAATGTTTCTGTAGTGCCTGCCAGGCAGCGGTCTGCGTTGGGTTGATGTTTTTCATTAGCAATACTCTTCTGATTTGAGAATTGTGACTGCGGTCGATTGTAGCGCCTGCAAATAAAAATTGTGATGGTTTTTATGCCATTGCCCTGGCCTGCATCAAACGCAGGTGAAAAGACCCGAAAAGTATAGCTGCTGGCGTAGCCTCCTGCGGCGGAGAAATGTCGCCCAAAACAGGCTAAAAAGGAGCATAAAATGTGGGCCTGTTATAAGTCCTGTTTCTGAGGGGTACCCCCCCATGAAAAATCCGCATAATCCCAGCATTGACAGGACCTCCCCCACATTTTATTTATAGGGCCGTATTTTGCGCCTGCACCTGTTTTCATTTCATTCTTGTGCCATGGTCGCTTATTCATTCCCTGACACGAGGTTGTTATGACGAGTTTTGTGGTCGCCAAGTTTGGCGGCACCAGTGTGGCAGATTACGCTGCCATGAACCGCAGCGCCGATGTGGTGCTGGCCGATCCGAATACCCGCCTGGTGGTGCTTTCTGCATCCGCTGGCGTGACGAACCTGCTGGTTTCTCTGTCTGAAGGACTGGAAGCAACAGAACGTTTCGTGAAGCTGGACGCGCTGCGCAAAATTCAGTTCGACATCCTTGAGTGTCTGCAGAATCCGAACGTGATCCGTGAGGAAATAGAGCGTCTGCTGGAAAATATCACCACCCTGGCAGAAGCGGCCTCTCTGGCTAACTCCACCGCCCTGACGGACGAGCTGGTCAGCCACGGGGAGCTGATGTCCACCCTGCTGTTTGTTGAAATCATGCGCGAGCGTAACGTTCCGGCGCAGTGGTTTGACGTGCGTAAAGTGATGCGCACCAGCGACCGCTTTGGCCGCGCCGAACCGGACGTCGAGGCGCTGGCCGAATTGACCAGCCAGCAGCTGGCCCCGCGCCTGGAAGAGAGCATTGTGGTCACCCAGGGCTTTATCGGCAGCGAAGCCAAAGGGCGCACCACCACGCTTGGCCGCGGCGGCAGCGACTATACCGCCGCCCTGCTGGGCGAAGCGCTGCACGCCACGCGCGTGGATATCTGGACGGACGTGCCGGGCATTTACACCACCGATCCACGCGTGGTCTCGACGGCAAAACGTATCGATGTGATCGCGTTTGAAGAGGCGGCAGAGATGGCCACCTTCGGCGCGAAGGTGCTGCATCCGGCGACCCTGCTTCCTGCCGTGCGCAGCGATATTCCGGTCTTTGTCGGCTCCAGCAAAGAGCCGAAAGCCGGCGGCACGATGGTGTGCAAGAGAACCGAAAGCCCGCCGCTGTTCCGCGCGCTGGCCCTGCGCCGCAAGCAGACGCTGGTCACGCTGCATAGCCATAATATGCTGCACTCCCGCGGCTTCCTGGCAGAGGTTTTCGGCATCCTTGCGCGCCACAATATCTCCGTTGACCTGATCACCACGTCAGAAGTGAGCATTGCGCTGACGCTGGATACGACCGGCTCAACGTCCAAGGGCGATACCCTGCTGACCCAGTCGCTGCTGATTGAGCTGTCTGAGCTGTGTCGCGTTGAGGTAGAAGAAGATCTGGCGCTGGTCGCCATCATCGGAAACAAGCTGTCGCGCGCCTGCGGCGTGGGTAAAGAGGTGTTTGGCGTGCTCGACCCGTTCAGCATCCGCATGATTTGCTACGGCGCATCCAGCTATAACCTCTGCTTCCTGGTCCCTGCCGATCAGGCGGAGCAGGTGGTGCAGAAACTTCATCAGAATTTGTTTGAATAAAATTCGTTAGCACGATAAACAATACCTATAAGCCGGGCACAGACCCGGCTTTTTCATAACTAAACAACACAATCGCAAGGAATATCTATGTTATCCGCCATCACCCGGCTGTTCCCGCTCTGGGCGCTGCTGCTCTCTGTACTCGCATATTACACGCCGACCACCTTCACGGGCATCGGGCCGTGGGTGACCACGCTGCTGATGCTGATCATGCTCGGCATGGGCGTACACCTGAAAATTGACGACTTTAAACGCGTGCTGTCGCGCCCGGCGCCCGTCGCGGCGGGGATTTTCCTGCACTATCTGGTGATGCCGCTCGCAGCGTGGCTGCTGGCAATGGCCTTTAAGATGCCGCCGGATCTTTCGGCCGGCATGGTGCTGGTGGGCAGCGTGGCCAGCGGTACGGCCTCCAACGTGATGATCTACCTGGCGAAAGGCGACGTCGCGCTCTCCGTGACCATCTCGTCCGTTTCGACGCTGGTGGGCGTGGTCGCTACGCCGCTGTTAACCCGCCTGTACGTGGATGCGCACATACAGGTAGACGTCATGGGCATGCTGCTAAGCATACTGCAAATCGTGGTGATCCCGATTGCGCTAGGGCTGGTCATCCATCATCTTTTCCCGCGCGTGGTGAAGGCCGTTGAGCCGTATCTGCCTGCGTTTTCGATGGTCTGTATTCTGGCGATCATCAGCGCCGTGGTAGCGGGTTCCGCTTCGCACATCGCTTCCGTGGGCTTTGTGGTCATCATCGCGGTGGTACTGCATAACACCATTGGCCTGCTGGGCGGCTACTGGGGCGGAAAGCTGTTTGGCTTTGACGAATCAACCTGCCGCACGCTGGCAATTGAGGTGGGCATGCAGAACTCTGGCCTCGCGGCGGCGCTCGGTAAGATCTACTTCTCGCCGCTGGCGGCGCTGCCGGGCGCGCTGTTCTCCGTCTGGCATAACCTCTCCGGCTCGCTGCTGGCGGGCTACTGGTCCGGGAAACCTATCGAAGAACAACCGAAAAAAGATGCGGTGAAACAGGGTTAATTTGCCGCGCTTGCTTTACACTGAAGCCTCCCCATCAGGAGGCTTCAGCAATGGCTACACCACGATTGACCCAGAAAGACATGTCCGAAGCCGAGCAGCGTGAACTTAAAACGCTTCTCGACCGCGCCCGTATCGCGCATGGCCGCACGCTGACGAACGCCGAAACCAATCAGGTAAAGAAAGAGTACATCGACAAACTGATGGCGCAGCGTGAAGCCGAGGCGAAGAAAGCCCGCAAGCTGAAAAAGCAGCAGGCCTACAAGCCTGATTCAGAGGCGACCTTTTCCTGGTCAGCCACCACCTCTACCCGTGGAAGGCGCTAATTAGCGCCCTTTCTTTTTGCGGCCAGGCTGAACAAAGCGTTTTCCGTTCGCCGGTTTACCCCGGCCCTTCTCTTCCGCCTGCGGCGCCTTCACCACCGGGCGCTTGATCGCCTGGGATTTGGGTTTCGCTTTGGCCTTTGGCTTCGCTTCGGACGAGGAGTTCTCGATAAGCCTGAATAGCTCGATCAGCTCGTCGCCGGTTAAATCACGCCACTCCCCCAGCGGAATGCCCGACAGGCTGACGTTCATGATGCGGGTACGCTCCAGCTTCGTCACCTCATAGCCAAAGTGCTCGCACATGCGGCGGATCTGGCGGTTTAAGCCCTGTACCAGCGTAATGCGAAACGCGAACGGCGCCTCTTTTCTGACCTTACACTTCTTCGTCACGGTCCCGAGAATGGGAACGCCCGCCCCCATCCCGCGGATGAATTCATCCGTTACCGGCTTGTTGACCGTAACAATGTACTCTTTCTCGTGGTCGTTACCGGCACGCAGGATTTTGTTGACCAGGTCGCCGTGGTTGGTGAGGAAAATTAGCCCCTGAGAGTCTTTATCCAGACGGCCAATCGGGAAGATACGGCTGCTGTGATTAACGAAATCAACGATGTTGTCCCGCTCGCCGTCTTCCGTGGTGCTGACAATGCCAACCGGTTTGTTCAACGCGATAAACACCAGGTCTTCTGCATCACGCGGTTCGATGACCTGACCATTTACTTTCACCACGTCGCCAGGTACCACCTGGTCGCCAATGGTGGCGCGTTTGCCGTTAAGAAACACGTTACCTTGTTCAATGTAACGGTCAGCCTCGCGACGTGAGCAGATCCCGCTCTCGCTGATGTATTTGTTTAATCGGGTTGATTGAGTTGGCAGCATAGTTTCTCCTGTAGAGGCGAAATATACCTTAGGTTTGGGCTGAAAAAAAAGATTAGCCGACGGTAACGGAAACAGGTTTTCCAAGTTTACACAGCATCATAACCCTGTCTCTTATACAC
>CAMKZP010000253.1 GCA_946477805.1 uncultured Enterobacter sp. | reverse complement strand
CCAGTAGATCACACTTCATCGTGCCTTTCATTTTTCTGGGGATACCTCAGCCCACGGGGAGAGGGAGAAAAGCGATCGGTTCCCTCTCCCTTGAGGGAGAGGGTTAGGGTGAGGGGGAAACACGATTAACCGCCTAAATACGCGCTCCGCACCGCCTCGTTCGCCAGCAGCGCGTCGCCGGTATCGGAGAGCACCACGCGCCCGTTCTCCAGCACGTAGCCGCGGTCGGCGAGCTTCAGCGCCTGGTTGGCGTTCTGCTCCACGAGGAAAATGGTCATCCCCTCTTTGCGCAGCTGTTCGATGGTGTCGAAAATCTGCTGGATGATAATCGGCGCAAGGCCGAGCGACGGCTCGTCCAGCAGCAGCAGGCGCGGCTGGCTCATCAGCGCGCGGCCGATCGCCAGCATCTGCTGTTCACCGCCGGACATGGTGCCCGCACGCTGAATACGGCGCTCCCACAGGCGCGGGAAGAGCTCGTATACCCACTTGATGCGGGTCTGGAACTTGTCGCGGTGAGCAAAGAAGCCGCCCATCGCCAGGTTCTCTTCCACCGTCATGCGGGAGAACACGCGACGCCCTTCCGGCACAATCGCCACCGCTTCGCGCATAATTTTGGCGGTCTGCCAGTCGGTAATGTCTTTATCATCAAACACGATCCGCCCGCTGGTGGCGCGCGGGTCGCCGCACAGGGTGCCGAGCAGCGTGGTTTTACCCGCGCCGTTGGCCCCAATCAGGGTGACGATTTCGCCCTGATTGATGTGCAGGCTGACGTCGTGCAGCGCCTGGATCTTGCCGTAGTGCGCGTTGACCTTGTCAAACGTTAACATCGCTTTTTCCATCTTATGCTTCACCTAAATAGGCGCGGATCACGTCCGGATTATTGCGGATCTCTTCCGGCGTGCCGTTTGCCAGCGGCGTGCCCTGGTTTACCACGTAGATACGATCCGAAATGCCCATCACCAGCTTCATGTCGTGCTCAATCAGCAGGATGGTGGTGTCATGACTATCGCGCAGCTCGGCAATCAGCTCGTCCAGCTCTTTGGTCTCTTTCGGGTTGAGGCCCGCCGCCGGCTCGTCAAGCATCAGGATTTCCGGCTGCGTCACCATGCAGCGCACAATCTCCAGCCGACGCTGATCGCCGTAGGCCAGGTTGCTCGCCTGACGGTTGGCGTGCTGCAGCAGGCCGATGCGGTCGAGCCAGGTGGCGGCGCGGTCGAGCGCCTCCTCCTGCGCGCGGCGGAAGGCCGGGGTTTTCAGCAGGCCGGAGAACAGGCCGGTTTTAAGCTGCTGATGCTGTGCCACCAGCAGGTTCTCAATCACCGTCATCTCGCGGAACAGACGCACGTGCTGGAAGGTACGCACCACGCCCATGCGGGCGATCTGCTGGCCCGGCAGCCCTTCCAGGTGCTGGTCGCGCAGCGTGATGGTGCCGCCCGTTGGCTTGTAGAAGCCGGTCAGGCAGTTAAAGACCGTGGTTTTTCCCGCGCCGTTCGGGCCAATCAGGGAGACAATCTCTTTCTTGTGCAGGTCCAGATTAACGTTGTTGACCGCCAGCAGGCCGCCAAAACGCATCATCAGGCCGTTAACGGATAATAATGGCTGACTCATGCCTGCTCTCCTTTCACCTGCGTGCGTTTCAGCTTCAGCTGCGGACGCGTCATCGGCAGCAGGCCCTGCGGACGCCAGATCATCATCAGCACCATCAAACCACCCAGCATCAGCATGCTGTATTCGTTAAAGTCACGCATCAGCTCGCGCGACACCACCAGCAGAATGGCTGCAAGGATCACGGCAAACTGCGAGCCCATCCCGCCAAGCACCACAATCGCCAGCACGAAGGCCGATTCGGCAAAGGTGAAGGACTCCGGGCTGACGAAGCCCTGACGCGCGGCAAACAGCGTTCCGGCGAAGCCAGCAAACGCGGCGCTGATGGTAAAGGCAGTCAACTTGATGCGGGTCGGGTTCAGGCCCAGGGAGCGGCAGGCGATCTCATCTTCGCGCAGCGCTTCCCACGCGCGGCCCAGCGGCATGCGCAGCAGACGGTTGATGACAAACAGGGTAATCACCACCAGCAGAAGCGCCACCAGGTAGAGCCAGATCACGCGGTCGGACGGGTCGTACTTGATGCCGAAGAAGTTGCTGAAGGTATCCCAGCCGCCTTCGCGGGCGGTGCGGCTGAACTCCAGGCCGAAGAAGGTCGGTTTCGGGATCTGGCTGATGCCGTTCGGGCCGCCGGTCACCTCGGTGTTGTTGAGCAGCAGGATGCGGACGATTTCGCCGAAGCCTAAGGTCACAATCGCCAGGTAGTCACCGCGCAGGCGCAGCACCGGGAAGCCGAGCAGGAAGCCCGCGGCGGCAGAGACCAGCCCCGCCAGCGGCAGGCAGGTCCAGAAGCCGAGGCCGTAATAGTGGTTCAGCAGCGCGAAGGTGTAGGCGCCGATGGCGTAGAAGCCGCCGTAGCCGAGCACCAGCAGGCCAGACAGCCCCACCACCACGTTCAGGCCGAGGCCCAGAATCACGTAGATCATGGTCAGGGTGGCGATATCCACGGTGCCGCGCGACACCATGAACGGCCAGGCGACGGCGGCGACCAGCAGCGCGACGAGGAACAGCTTCTGCTTCACGGTTGAGCCGTCGATTGCCGGCAGCACGAACTTCGGCCCGGAGACGTTTTTCATCGTCTGCTGGAACGCCGGGCGCAGCAGCTGGAACAGGAATACCACGGCGGTGCCGATAAACACCCACTGCCAGCGGATGTCGGCGGCGGTGTCGACCACCAGCTTAGTGCCGTCCAGCTCCAACTGAACGCCCATAAAGACGCCCGCCAGCACGAAGAACATGGCGGCAGAGAGCAGCGCCATTGCAAAATGCATGGGTTTCATACTTTCTCTACCTCCGGACGGCCCAGAATACCGGTAGGCATCACCAGCAGAACCAGAATCAGCAGGGCAAACGACACCACGTCTTTATATTCGGTGCTCAGGTACGCCGAGGAGAGCGCTTCGGCCACGCCCAGGATCAGGCCGCCGATCATCGCGCCCGGAATGCTGCCGATACCGCCGAGTACCGCCGCGGTGAAGGCTTTCATCCCGGCCATAAAGCCGATGTAGGGGTTAATTACGCCGTAGAACTGGCCGAGCAGTACGCCCGCAACGGCCGCCATCGCCGCGCCGATCACGAAGGTCAGGGCGATCACGCGGTCGGTGTTGATACCCAGCAGGCTCGCCATCTTCAGGTCTTCCGCGCAGGCGCGGCAGGCGCGTCCCATGCGGGAGTAGCGGATGAAAATGGTCAGGGCCAGCATCGCCAGGAAGGTCACAATCCAGATAACCAGCTGCATGGTGGTGATAGAGGCAGAGAAGTTTTCGCTGGCTCCGACAATCCACTGGCCGTTAAACAGGCTTGGCAGCGCCACGTCGCGCGAGCCTTCGGTCAGGCTGACGTAGTTTTGCAGGAAGATGGACATCCCGATGGCGGAGATCAGCGCGATCAGGCGTTTGGAGCTGCGCACCGGCCGGTAGGCCACGCGCTCAATGCTCCAGCCGTAGGCGCTGGCGATCACAATCGCGCCGACAAACCCGGCGGCGACCAGCAGCCAGCTGCTGTCGATGCCCATCATCATCAGCGCGGCGATGATCATAAAGGAGACGTAGCTACCGATCATGTACACCTCGCCGTGGGCGAAGTTGATCATGCCGATAATGCCGTAAACCATCGTGTAGCCGATGGCGATCAGCGCGTAGGTGCTTCCCAGCGTGACGCCGTTAAACATCTGCTGCAGGAAATAGAGAAACTGCTCGGACATATGCAAACCTTTTTATACCCGCCCGGCTCGCCGGGCGGTGGGATAATTATTTGGCGACCGAGGAGGAACCGTCGGCGTGCCACTTAAAGACACCAAATTCAAATCCCTTCAGATCGCCTTTCTCATCCCAGTTCAGCGGCCCAATCACGGTGTTCGCCCCGTGTGCTTTTAAATCTTTCACCAGATCCAGCGGCGCTTTGCTGCCGGTACGCTCCAGCGCGGTGGCCAGAGACTGCACGGCGGCATAGGTGATCCAGACGTACGGACCGCTCGGATCTTTCTTCTGCGCCTTGAGCGCCTCTACGATAGCCTTGTTCGCCGGATCCTGGTCATAGCGTTTTGGCATCGTCACCAGCATGCCTTCGGCAGAATCGCCCGCGATGTTCGACAGAGAGGCATTGCCCACGCCCTCAGGCCCCATGAACTGAGTTTTCAGGCCGGTGGCGCGCGCCTGGCGCAGCATCTGGCCCATTTCCGGGTAGTAGCCGCCGTAGTAGACGAAGTCGATATTCTCTTTTTGCAGACGGGCGATCAGCGCGGAGAAGTCTTTTTCACCGGCGGTAATGCCGTCGAAGAAGACGATGTTCGCCCCGCCTTTTTTCAGGCCATCCTGCACGGAGCGCGCCAGGCCTTCGCCGTACTGCTGCTTGTCATGAATGATGGCAATGCGCGTTGGCTTGACGGTATCGAGGATATATTTGGCCGCGGTCGGCCCCTGGGAGGAGTCCAGACCGGCGGTTCGCATGATGTGCTGGTAGCCGCGCTGGGTCAGCTCAGGGTTGGTCGCGCCTGGGGTGATCATCAGAATGCCTTCGTCTTCGTAGATATCAGACGCGGGCTGCGTGGAGGATGAGCACAGGTGACCAATCACGTACTGGATGCCATCGTTGACGATTTTGTTGGCGACCGCGACGGCCTGTTTAGGATCGCAGGCGTCGTCATACTCCACGCCCACCAGTTTGTCGCCCTTAATGCCGCCTTTGGCGTTGATGTCTTTGATGGCCTGGCGCGCGCCGTTGAACTCCATATCGCCCCACTGGGCAACAGGACCGGACATGGCGCCGACCACCGCAACTTTAATGTCTTCCGCCACAGCCGCCTGCGAAATCGCCAGTGCAGCCATTCCCGCGATGATTGCTTTCGCGTTCCTTTTCATCTCTGAATCCCCATTCGTGATGTCGTGTATATATTTTGTTTTATTATGGTTAAAAAGCATTCTGTACTTTTAATGAACAACGCTATTTTTACCAGTGCCTTTAATGGTTTAGCGTGGTTTTTTGTCAAAAACCAGACTAATATCTCTATTTTTCAGGCGATTAAGCAAAGATAATATTCTGAATTCAGGCAGAGATAAACAAATAAAAGCGCAGTTTGCAGCATAAAATAACGGTACAATGCGCCGAATAAATCACTACCCATCAGGTTAAAATTCTGCTTATTTTTCGATCCATGTGTTTTCGAACTGCGCAACGCGCTGCCAAAAAACTAATCACCTGGTAAATGGGTATAAAAAGAGAAAGCGCCTGAGCAAATAAATTGAGTACACTGGCCGCACTCTTTTTGATTTGGACACGCAGCTAATGAAACTGACTATCGTGCGTCTGGTGACCTTTAGCGACCAGGATCGTATCGACCTGGGCAAAATCTGGCCGGAATACTCTCCTTCGTCGCTGGCCGTTGACGAAACTCACCGCATTTATGCCGCGCGCTTTAACGAGCGCCTGCTGGCCGCCGTTCGCGTGACGCTGAGCGGCACAGAAGGGGCGCTGGATTCACTGCGCGTGCGCGACGTCACCCGCCGTCGCGGGGTCGGACAGTATTTGATTGAAGAGCTGATCCGCGAAAACCCGAGCGTCACTTCCTGGTGGATGGCGGACGTGGGCGTGGAAGACCGCGGCGTGATGGCCGCGTTTATGCAGGCGTTGGGGTTTACGGCGCAGGAAAATGGGTGGGAACGTCGCTAGCTTCAGTGCTTTCCCCTTAATCCCCCAGGCTCCCTCTGATGCTCATCATCGAAGGGGGAGTTTTCCCCCAAAAATACTTTTACAGTTAATCCTGCCCGCATCCCTGCCAGAGATTATTCAGGTTATATCGATATAAAGC
>CAMKZP010000252.1 GCA_946477805.1 uncultured Enterobacter sp. | reverse complement strand
TCCAGGCGCTGTTCGCGCGCCGCGGCGGCATCCCGAATGCCCAGATGCCCCGGCAGGCCGCAGAAGTTGAGCAGCAGGTTGCCGATGGCGGTGCCGATATCAAAGCCGATCGGGCCGAAATAGCCAAACTCGGCGTCGATGGCCTTCAGGCTGCCGTCGGCCACAAAAATCGAGCCGCTGTGAATATCACCGTGCAGCAGGGCTTCCGCCTGCGAGAAGAAGCGGTGCTTCAGCGAGGCTACGGCGATCTTCAGCTGGGCGTCGTCGCGCAGGGCGGCCACGTCGTTTTCCAGCTCGGCCGGGTAGCTGTTGCGCTCGTGGATCTGGTACGGATCGTTAAAGAACAGATCTTCGGTGATCTCGCACATCTCCGGGTTGATGAATTTCGCCACCTGCGCTTTTTTCGCGTGCGGGTGCAGGTAGAAATCGCTGGTGTGGAACAGGGCGTGCGCCAGGTATTCACCCAGCTGGCGCGCCGCCTGCGGGTAAAAGGTGTTCTTAATCAGCTCCCCGCGCCAGATGCGATGGCTGGAGAGATCCTCCATCACCATCACCGCCAGCTCCGGGTCGAAGTGGTGGATTTTGACGGTGTGCTGCGGGCTGTGCCTGTAATGCTCGACCAGCGTTTCGGCCTCCAGGCGGGCGCGATCCAGCGTCAGCGGCCAGGACTCGCCGACGCAGCGCACGTAGGGCAGCGCCTGCTTGACGATAATGCGGCTTTCGCCCGCGCGGTCGAAAATCTTGAAAACCAGGTTGAGGTTGCCGTCGCCTACCTCCTGCGCCTCTACCAGCGATGAAGGATCGTCCAGGCCGCCAAACTGCTTTGCATACTCCACGGCGTCCTGGGCGGTAAAGGTACGGTATTGCGACATTGCCTGCTCCTCACGGGTTTGCTAATAAAGACATGTAGACGTCTATACATCTGGATTTCATCCTGACACAATGTGATACAACAACGCAACAGGGAATTAACGACATGCAGACATTACAGACGACCAGCCTGCGGGTGGTGGATAATCAGCTCTTTATTCTCGACCAGCAGGCGCTTCCGCAGGAGAAACGCTGGCTGGACGCCTCGACGGTAGAGGCGCTGGTCGGCCATATTCACGCTCTGCGCGTGCGCGGCGCGCCGCTGATTGGTCTTTCTGCAAGCCTGCTGCTGGCGCTGCTGGCGGAAAACGGCAAAAGCCGCGACGAGCTGGCGACGGCGCTGGAGACGCTTCGCGCGTCGCGCCCGACGGCGGTTAACCTGATGAACAACCTCGACCGTATGAAGGTGGCGCTCTGGCAGGAGGAGTTTGCTGCGGCGCTGGCGGCCGAAGCGCTGCGCCTGATTGACGAAGATAAACGGCTCTGCGATGACATCGCCCGCGCGGGCAGCCAGCTTGTGAAGCCCGGCAGCCGCCTGCTGACCCACTGCAATACCGGCGGGCTGGCAACGGCGGGCGTCGGTACGGCGCTGGGCGTGATTGCCCGCGCGCATCGGGAAGGCAACGTCAGCAACGTCTGGGTAGATGAAACCCGTCCGCTGCTGCAGGGCGGACGGCTGACGGCGTGGGAACTCGGCGAACTCGGCGTGCCGTATCAGCTGATTACCGATTCGATGGCCGCCAGCCTGATGGCGAAAGGGCAGGTGGATGCCGTGTGGGTGGGGGCCGATCGCATTGCCGCTAACGGCGACGTGGCGAACAAAATTGGCACTTACTCCCTTGCGGTGCTGGCGAAATTCCACGGTATTCCGTTCTACGTTGCCGCCCCGCACACCACGCTCGACCCTGAGTGTCCGAACGGGGACGCGATCCCCATCGAGCAGCGCGCGGCCAGCGAAGTGACGGGCGTGGCGGGAAGCTTCGGCGCGGTACAGTGGGCGCCGGAAGACGCGCAGGTGTATAACCCGGCGTTTGACGTTACGCCAGCCTCGCTGATTAGCGGCTGGGTGCTCGATACGGGCGTGGTCACGCCGGAAGAGGTGGCAAAAGGGAAATTCACGAGCAGCACGTG
Organism: uncultured Enterobacter sp.; assembly: GCA_946477805.1. Taxonomy (GTDB): domain Bacteria; phylum Pseudomonadota; class Gammaproteobacteria; order Enterobacterales; family Enterobacteriaceae; genus Enterobacter. The sequence goes on along the minus strand of CAMKZP010000252.1, from coordinate 3,909 downwards.
AGAGGGTGAGGGATCTCCACAAAATAATACGGGCAGTAGCCAATTCCCTCTCCCCTCCGGGGAGAGGGCCAGGGTGAGGGGGAGCAAATGCCTCTCACGCTAAAGATCGGGGGATTTTTTTGTAATCCTTCGCTGACGGAAAATGGGTTTCCCCTTTTCATCAAAATACCTTTCCGGCCATATTACATCCGGTGGAATGTTCAGCGCCCGAGCGATAAGCCATTCCCCTTTGGGCCAGGGCCGGGAAAGCGCGTTTGCCAGCGTGGATGAAGATAATCCCTCATGGCGAGACAACGCTGCCAGGCTTGTTCCATTTTTCTTAAGTGCGGCGATGATATCGGCAGGATGCCAGTTCTTATGAGTCATTGTGTCCTCCTTGCGTGTGTCCGTTACGCATTCAATTATCCCGTTTTGGGATAAAAAGACAATGGGGGGATATTCGATTTCAGGATATTTTTAGGGAATCGGAACAATGGCCTCAGTTTACTCGGATGAATACCAGCGTGTTATCAATGCGTTGAAGAAAGCTCGTAAGGAGAAAGGGATTACTCAGGCGCAGCTTGCGGAGGCGCTGGGAAAACCGCAGTCGTTTATCGCTAAAGTTGAGAGCGGGGAACGCAGGTTGGATGTGGTGGAGTTTGTGCATCTGGCAAAATGGGTTGGGGCGGATGTGCAGGGGATTATCGCCAGCATTTAATCAACGTCTGCATGCGCGATTGGGCGCTGCGGCCTTGTGGTCCCCTCACCCTAACCCTCTCCCCGGAGGGGAGAGGGGATTGTTCACAGCTCGTGGGGATCGCTCTGCCCGGCAGGGGCGAGCGAGTCGTTTGTGCCCGCTAAAACTATGCGAGACGCGGATAAGCATCCGCAATCGCGTCGCCGGTAAACTGCGCTACCCATCCTTCCGGATTGTCGAAAATACGAATGGCGGTAAAGTTCGGCTCCGAGCCCATATCAAACCAGTGCGGCGTGCCCGCGGGCACGGAGATCAGGTCGTTTTTCTCGCACAAGACCTGATACACCTCATCGCCAATGTGCAGGCAGAACAGCCCCGCGCCCTCTACGAAGAAGCGCACTTCGTCTTCGCCGTGGGTGTGCTCGTTGAGGAACTTCGCGCGCAGCGCCTCTTTTTGCGGGTTATCGGCGCGCAGGCCGATCACGTCCCAGCTCTGATAGCCTTTTTCCGCCACCAGCCTGTCGATCGCGTGTTGATAGGCTTCGATCACCGCGTCTGGCGCGGGATCCTGCCCCAGGTCGCGGTCAGCCGCCCAGCGCTCAAAGCGCACGCCCCTGGTGTTAAGCTGTTGGGCGATCTCGGCGCCGTCGGTGCTGTGCCACTGAGGCTCGCTGGCGTCTTTATCAGAATAAATGGTCAATGCGCTCATGAAGGGATCTGCTCCGGATTAATCTCGTCGAACTGGTGGACCTGATGATGATGGCTCTCACCGTCTTCATCGCCGCGAATCAGCTGCAGGGTGCGAAAGCCTGCCTGCTCGGCGGCATCCAGCTCCTGATGAATATCGGACAGGAACAGGATCTGCGACGGGGCGATACCCGTATGCGCCGCAATGTTCTGATATGACTGCACCTCGCGCTTGGCGCCGATGTGGGTATCAAAATAGCCGCTGAACAGGTGAGTAATATCACCTTCGTCGCTATAGCCAAATAACAGTTTCTGCGCGGCGACGGAGCCCGAGGAATAAATATAGAGATCAATGCCTTGTGCCTTCCATTTTTCAAGCGCAGGCAGCACGTCCGGATAGAGGTGGCCGGTAAAGTCGCCGTTCAGGTAGCCGTCTTGCCAGATGATGCCCTGCAGGGCCTTGAGCGCCGTCGATTTGCGATCTTCGTCCATAAAGGCAAACAGCGTTGTTATCAGGTCGCTGGCGCTGGCGTGCGGGTTGCCGATCTCGTCGCGGAGGTTGTTCAGAATCGATTTGACCGGCTCGGCGTACTGCTGTGCCGTGACAAAGGCCGCCAGCCGCGCGCGCGCGTAGGGGAACAAAACGTCATGGACAAAACGGATATCGCTGGTGGTCCCTTCGATATCCGTAACAATCGCGCGAATCATACTCTCTCCAGTTGTCGTAAACGCATTTCGCATTCGAACAGGAATTCTAATCCTTCCAGATGACGGCGGGCTTCGGCCACATCGCGTCCCCAGCAGGTTAAGCCATGACCGCGCAGAAGAAAACCATAATTAAGCGGGCGTTCCTGCGCGTAATGGGCGATTCGCGAGGCGAGGGCGTCGATGTCCTGGTCGTTATCGAATACCGGAACAGCGACCGTATCCAGATGCGTGGTCTGCCCGGTGAGAGATTTTTGCATCTCAAAGCCGCTGATGTTGAGCTCGGCCTCTTTCACCAGCCGCGACAGCACCGTCGCGTTCACCGTGTGAACGTGCAGGACGGCGTTTGCCTCCGGGAACAGGCGATAGATAAGCGTGTGCAGCCCGGTTTCGGCCGACGGCTTACGGCCAGACGGCGCGCGGCCGGTGGCGATCTCCACCTGCAGAAAATCGTCCGTCGTGAGGCTACCCTTGTCTTTACCGGATTCACTGAGCCAGCACAGGCGTTCATCCTGGCGCACAGACATATTGCCGCCGGTGGCGGGAGCCCAGCCTTTGGCGCCAATCCAGCGGCAGGCGTCGACCAGATGCGTGAGTTGCAGGTTGTCTGTCATTTCCTTTTACCCTCTCGGTCAGGCAGGAATATTCATATGGTTTAGACGTCTAAGCGTCTTGATTGCCAAAGACTAACATCGTGTTATAGTGTCAGCAACATAAGTATTACACGCAGGCACAGCACCATGAGCAATAACGCATTGATTCCGCAAAGTAAACTTCCCAGTCTCGGTACCACCATCTTTACGCAAATGAGCGCCCTGGCGCAGCAGCACAACGCGATTAACCTTTCGCAGGGGTTCCCGGATTTTGACGGGCCGACGTTTTTGCAGGAGCGTCTGGCACACCACGTGGCGCAGGGGGCAAACCAGTACGCGCCGATGACCGGCGTGCAGGCGCTGCGGGAGGCCATCGCGGATAAAACGGCTGAGCTGTATGGCTACAGGCCCGATGCGAGCGGCGAGATCACGGTCACGGCAGGGGCAACCGAAGCGCTGTACGCCGCGATTACCGCCCTGGTGCGCACCGGTGATGAGGTTATCTGCTTTGATCCAAGCTACGACAGCTACGCGCCCGCCGTCGCGCTTTCGGGCGGCGTAGTGAAGCGCGTGGTGCTGCAGCCGCCGCATTTCCGCCCGGACTGGCAGGCCTTTGCGGACCTGCTCAGCGACAAAACCCGCCTGGTGATCCTCAATACCCCGCACAACCCGTCCGCAACCGTGTGGCAGAAGGCCGATTTCGCCGCCCTGTGGCAGGCGATAGCGGAGCGTGAGATCTATGTCCTGAGCGATGAAGTGTACGAGCACATCTGCTTTGCTGAAGACGGACACGCCAGCGTGCTGGCGCACCCGCAGCTGCGCGAGCGCGCGGTTGCCGTTTCTTCGTTCGGTAAAACCTTCCACATGACCGGCTGGAAGGTGGGCTACTGTGTGGCGCCGGAGGCCATCAGCGCCGAGCTGCGCAAGGTGCACCAGTATCTGACCTTCGCGGTGAATACGCCTGCCCAGCTGGCGCTGGCGGATATGCTGCGCGCCGAGCCGGAGCACTACCGCGACCTGCCGGAGTTCTACCGGAAACGTCGGGATCTGTTCGTGGACGCGCTGAGCACCAGCCGTCTGGAAATTTTGCCCTGTGAGGGGACCTATTTCCTGCTGGCGGACTACAGCGCTATTTCCGATCTGGACGACGTGAGCTTCTGCCAGTGGCTGACAAAAGAGGTGGGCGTTGCCGCCATTCCGCTGTCGGTGTTCTGCGCCGATCCCTTCCCGCACAGGCTGATTCGCCTG
>CAMKZP010000251.1 GCA_946477805.1 uncultured Enterobacter sp. | reverse complement strand
ATGATCAGTCGGGGATCTTCTCCGCCGGAACGGAGAAGATCAAGACATAAGGGCCAGGGTGAGGGGAAAGGTTATCTGCGACGCTGACGAAGGCTCATCAGCACGGCGCCAAAGCCGAACAGGGCGGTCAAAATCCACAGCGGCCAGTTGCCGGTGCGGGCGTACGGCGTTAGCCCCGTGGTTGGCGTGACGTTGGTGGTCAACACCGCGCGGGTGAACTGCGGGATCATGGCCTGGATTTCGCCCTGCGGACCAATCACGGCGGTGATGCCGTTATTGGTGCTGCGCAGCAGCGGACGCGCCAGCTCAAGCGAGCGCATGCGCGCCATCTGGAAGTGCTGCCACGGGCCGATCGACTTGCCAAACCAGGCATCGTTGGAGATGGTCAGCAAGAAGTCGGTGTCCGGACGGAAGTTATCGCGCACCTGTTCGCCAAGAATAATCTCGTAGCAAATGGCCGCCGTCAGGGCAAAACCGTGCGCATGCAGCTGGGGCTGAACGTACGGACCGCGGCTGAAGGAGGACATCGGCAGGTCAAAGAACGGCGCCAGCGGGCGCAGAATCGACTCCAGCGGAACGAACTCACCGAACGGCACCAGGTGGTTCTTGTTATAGCGGTCGGTGGAGCCGTAGCTGTATTCGCTGTCTTTGCCGAGCGTGATAATGGTATTGTAGGTGTCGTAGCGGTTCTGCTGATTCAGACGCGCATCGACGATGCCGGTGATCAGCGTGCTGCCGCGCGCCAGCAGCAGATCGTTCATCATGTTCAGGAACGGCTGCTGGTTAATTTCCAGATCGGGAATGGCGGACTCAGGCCAGATAATGAGCTGCGATTTGCCCATCACCGCTTCGGTGGCGTTGGCGTAAATCTTCAGCGTATTCAGCAGCTCTTTTTCGTCCCACTTCATGGACTGAGGGATATCGCCCTGCACCATGGAAACCTGCGTGGCGCGCTCGGGAACCAGGGAATACCACTGGATATAGCGCAGCGGGAAGGGCAGGGCGAACAGCACCAGCGCCACGACCAGCGGTTTCCAGCCGCGCGTGGCCAGCGCCAGTACCAGCAGGCCGCTCACGACCATCAGCAGGAAGTTAATCGCTTCCACGCCCATCACCGGCGCCAGCCCTTTTAAGGGGCCGTCAATCTGGCTGTAGCCGAACTGTAGCCACGGAAAGCCCGTTAGCACCCAGCCTCGCAGGAACTCGGTTAATTGCCAGACAACCGGCGCGGCAATGGCCACGCGCAGCCAGGTCGTCTTAGGCCACAGGCGAGAGAGAATGCCCGCGAACAGGCCGGTATAGAGAGAGAGGTAGGCGGCGAGCAGGACCACCAGGAAGACGTTCACCGGCCCGGGCATACCGCCGAACTGCGCGATGCTGACGTAGACCCAGTTAATGCCGGAACCGAACAGCCCCAGTCCCCAGAAGTAGCCGATGGCGGCAGCCTGCACCGGGCGGCGGTTAAGGGTTAAACCCTGCAGCCCCATCAGGGAAAGCAGTGCGGCAGGCCAGATGTCGTAAGGAGAAAAAGCCAGCGTACCGCTGGCTCCGAGCAACAGCGCCAGCAGCAAACGGACGCGCTGGCGTTCAAGCAGTGAGGCAAATGCCATTTACATTAATCTTCCAGTTTTGGCACCGGTGAGTCGTCCGGCGTTCTGACATGAACCTGAATAATACGTCGGCTGTCGGCCATAGCGACTTTGAATTGGTAACCGTCGATGTCAACGGTCTCGCCGCGCGCCGGAAGATGGCCAAAGGCCTGCATTACCAGCCCGCCAATGGTATCAACCTCTTCATCGCTGAAGTGCGTGCCGAAGGCGTCGTTGAAGTCCTCAATCGGGGCCAGCGCGCGCACGGTCCAGGTGTGGCGGCTCAGCTGACGGAAGTCGATATCCTCTTCTTCGTCATACTCGTCTTCGATTTCGCCTACGATCAGTTCAAGAATGTCTTCGATGGTGACCAGACCAGATACGCCGCCGAATTCATCAATAACAATCGCCATGTGGTAACGCTGAGAGCGGAACTCTTTCAGCATCCGATCCACGCGTTTACTCTCCGGCACAACCACGGCCTGGCGTAACACTTTTTCCATGCTGAAGGCTTCGGCATCGCTGCGCATAAACGGCAGCAGATCCTTGGCCATCAAAATCCCTTCGATGTGATCTTTGTCTTCGCTGATGACCGGGAAACGCGAGTGGGCCGATTCGATGATGACATCGAGGCACTCGTCCAGCGTCTGGTTACGTTTCAGGGTGATCATCTGCGAGCGGGGGATCATGATATCGCGAACGCGCTGGTCGGCGATGTCCATGACCCCTTCGAGCATTTCGCGCGTATCTTCGTCGATAAGGTCGTTTTGCCCGGAATCACGAATCAGCTCCAGCAGTTCATCACGGTTTTTCGGTTCGCCGTGGAAAAGCTGGTTCAGAATGAGGGAGAAAAATCCCTTTTTACTGTGTGTCGTGTCGCTACTGTGTGAATTGTCGTCGCTCATGGCGTTTGTTAAGGGTTCTCTTGTGAGTTCAATGTTTACCGCCGCGCTCTATCCCTGCGCTGCGGCGTGGCAGTCAGTCAGTTGACTGACTATTCTTTCTCGGCAATGTACGGATCCTCATAGCCCAGAGCAAGCATTATCTCTGTCTCGAGGGACTCCATCTCTTCCGCTTCGTCATCTTCGATATGGTCGTAGCCCAGCAGGTGCAGGCTGCCGTGTACCACCATATGCGCCCAGTGGGCATCGAGCGGCTTCTGCTGCTCTTTGGCTTCCTGTTCAACCACCTGACGGCAGATGATGAGATCGCCCAGCAGCGGCATCTCGATGCCCGGCGGCGCTTCGAACGGGAAAGAGAGCACGTTGGTCGGCTTATCTTTCCCCCGGTAGGTCAGGTTAAGCTCATGGCTTTCCGCTTCATCCACCAGGCGAATCGTGACTTCTGACTCTTCCTGAAACTGGGGAACGACCGCATCCAGCCATTTCTGGAACTGTGCTTCATCCGGCATGCCGGAATTGTCTTCACAGGCCAGCTGTAAATCGAGGATCACCTGACTCATTTCTGCTCTTGCTCCTGCGCATCGCGCTTACGTTCTGCGGCCAGTTCGGCCTTCCGTTTTTGATCCGCCTCTTCCCAGGCTTCATAGGCGTTCACGATGCGCGCAACCACCGGGTGGCGTACCACGTCTTCGCTGTGGAAGAAGTTAAAGCTAATTTCATCGACTTCAGCCAGCACTTCGATAGCGTGGCGCAGGCCAGATTTGGTGCTGCGCGGCAGGTCAATCTGGGTGACGTCGCCGGTGATGACCGCTTTCGAGTTGAAGCCAATACGCGTCAGGAACATTTTCATCTGTTCAATGGTGGTGTTCTGGCTCTCATCGAGGATGATAAACGCGTCGTTCAGCGTACGCCCGCGCATGTAGGCCAGCGGCGCAACTTCGATAACGTTACGCTCAATCAGCTTTTCAACCTTCTCGAAGCCGAGCATCTCGAACAGCGCGTCGTACAAGGGGCGCAGGTACGGGTCCACTTTCTGACTTAAATCGCCGGGCAGAAAGCCGAGCTTTTCACCCGCTTCAACGGCAGGGCGGGTCAGCAGAATGCGCCGGACGTCCTGACGTTCCAGCGCGTCCACCGCGGCGGCAACGGCCAGATAGGTTTTACCCGTCCCCGCCGGGCCGACGCCGAAGGTGATGTCATGGTCAAGAATATTGGCGATGTACTGCGCCTGGTTCGGCGTACGCGGCTTAATCACGCCGCGTTTGGTCTTGATGTTGATGGCTTTGCCATAGTCCGGCACGCTTTCCGCGCTCTGTTCAAGCACGCGAGCCTCTTTAATGGCAAGGTGGATCTGTTCCGGTTCGATGTCCTGCGTCTCGCCGCGCATCGGGGCGGTATCGACGTACAGGCTTCGCAGAATATCCGCCGCCGCATTGACGCAGATTGGGCGTCCGGTGAGTTTGAAATGGTTATCGCGACGATTGATTTCGATACCCAGACGTCGCTCCAGTTGTTTGATGTTGTCATCAAACGGCCCGCACAGGCTCAGCAGGCGAGCGTTGTCTGCGGGCTCAAGGCTAATTTCACGCGTGTCTATATTCAAACCGTTCCTCTTTAAGTGTTTTGTAGGGCTGGCATCATAAAACTGTCATTACCAAAAGTATTCACGCCACGGGATAAAGGCGCAAGCCTGTGCTTTGCATATTGGGTGCGGCGAGGGGAAATACAAGGCCTGCCGGAAAGGCAGGCCAGAAGGATTAAGGCTGGTAGATGCCCACGCCGGAATCGTTGACTTTGCGGGTGCGGGAAATAACGGATTCCGGAGATTCCGCAATGCGCAGGCCCATTTCATCTTCGGTACGGACCAGCTTCGCGCGCAGGGAGTTGGTCAAAACGTCGACAATTTCTACGTCAACGAATTTACCGATCAGATCCGGCGTGCCTTCAAAGTTCACCACGCGGTTGTTTTCGGTACGCCCGGACAGCTCCATAATGCTCTTGCGCGAGGTGCCTTCCACCAAAATACGCTGGACGGTGCCGAGCATACGGCGGCTCCAGGCGTTGGCCTGCTGGTTGATGCGCTCCTGCAGAATATACAGACGCTGCTTTTTCTCTTCTTCCGGCACGTCATCAACCATATCAGCCGCCAGGGTTCCCGGGCGTGGAGAGAAGATGAAGCTGTAGCTGACGTCGAAATTCACCTCGCCGATGAGCTTCATGGTGCGCTCGAAGTCGTCGGTGGTTTCGCCAGGGAAGCCGACGATGAAGTCGGAGCTGATCTGGATATCCGGGCGCGCAGCAAGCAGTTTACGGATGGTGGATTTGTACTCCAGCACCGTATGCGGGCGGCCCATCAGGTTCAGCACGCGGTCGGAGCCGCACTGGATCGGCAGGTGCAGGAAGCTCACCAGTTCCGGCGTATCGCGGTAAACGTCAATGATGTCGTCGGTAAATTCCATCGGGTGGCTGGTGGTAAAGCGAATGCGGTCAATGCCGTCAATCGCGGCCACCAGGCGCAGCAGTTCGGCAAAGCTGCCGGTGGTGCCGTCGTAGTTCTCGCCGCGCCAGGCGTTGACGTTCTGGCCCAGCAGGTTTACTTCGCGGACGCCCTGGGCAGCAAGCTGCGCGATTTCAAACAGAATATCGTCCGCCGGACGGCTGACTTCCTCACCGCGGGTGTAAGGCACCACGCAGTAAGTGCAGTATTTGTTGCAGCCTTCCATGATGGAGACAAACGCGGTCGGGCCGTCGGCGCGCGGCTCCGGCAGACGGTCAAATTTTTCGATCTCCGGGAAGCTCACGTCAACCACCGGGCTACGGTTGCCGCGCACCTTGTTGATCATCTCCGGCAGGCGATGCAGGGTCTGCGGGCCAAAGACAATGTCCACATACGGGGCCCGCTGGCGGATCAGCTTGCCTTCCTGCGACGCGACGCAGCCGCCCACGCCGATGATCAGATCCGGATTTTTACGTTTTAGAAGCTTCCAGCGGCCTAAAACGTGAAAGACTTTCTCCTGCGCTTTTTCACGAATGGAACAGGTGTTCAGCAGCAACACGTCGGCTTCTTTCGGATTTTCAGTCAGCTGGTATCCGTGGGTAGAATCCAGCAGATCGGCCATCTTGGATGAATCGTATTCGTTCATCTGACAGCCCCAGGTTTTTATATGGAGTTTTTTGGTCATCGACTTGCTCAGCTCAGGATTGCAAGCCGCGTATTGTAATGCTTTGGTGGGGTTGTGACCAGTATGAAGGTTAGGAACCTCAAGAGCGCAAAAATCCGGTAAACTTAAGGGATTCTCCAATAAGGAAAAATGACCATGACACTCCATCACACCGAAGTTGCCGTTGTCGGCGGCGGTATGGTCGGCGGCGCGCTGGCGCTGGGGCTGGCGCAGCAGGGATTTGAGGTAACCGTCATTGAA
>CAMKZP010000250.1 GCA_946477805.1 uncultured Enterobacter sp. | reverse complement strand
TGCGCCGTCCGTTTATCTTTGGCTGCGTGGCGGGTGCGGTCGGCGGCGCGATCGTCGGCTTTAGCGATACCCACGTTTACTCGTTCGGCTTTGCCAATATCTTTACCGTCGCCCAGATGATCCCGCCGGGCGGCGTGGACGCCACGCTGTGGGGCGGCATTATCGGTACCCTGGTGGCGCTGGTGCTGAGCTGCGGCCTGACGCTGGTGGCCGGTATGCCGGGACGAGCGGCGCCGGAGGCGGTAATGACCGCGGGCGAAAACGCGGTGCTGTCGCCGATGACCGGCACCGTGCTGGCGCTCGACCAGGTCCCGGACACCACCTTCGCCAGCGGCCTGCTCGGCAGCGGCGCCGCGATTATTCCCTCCGATAACAGGGTGATAGCGCCTTTTGCGGGCGAAGTCGCTTCACTGTTTCAGACCAAACACGCCATCGGGCTACTCAGCAACAGCGGGATTGAAGTCCTGATCCACGTCGGGATCGACACCGTGAAGCTCGACGGCAGGCCGTTTACCGCCCATGTCAACGTGGGCGACAAGGTGCAGCCGGGGGACCTGCTGCTGGAATTTGACCGCCAGGCAATTATCGATGCCGGATACGACCTGGCGACCCCGATTATTATCAGTAACAGCGACGAGTATCGCGAGGTAACGACCGTGGCGGCAACGTCCGTGACCGCCGGCGCACCGCTGCTCAGCGTAAGCCATCAATAACAGGAGAACGTGATGAAAACTTTCCCGGATGATTTTTTATGGGGCGGCGCGGTTGCCGCGAACCAGGTAGAAGGCGCTTATCTGGAGGAGGGGAAAGGGCTTTCCACCTCTGACGTCCAGCCGCAGGGGGTCTTTGGCCCGGTAGTGGAGCGCGTGGCGGGGGACAGCGGCATCAAGGATGTCGCCATCGACTTCTATCACCGCTATCCGGAAGATATCAGGCTCTTTGCCGAGATGGGCTTTAGCTGCCTGCGCGTCTCCATTGCCTGGACGCGTATCTTCCCGAACGGCGACGAGCAGGCGCCCAACGAAGCGGGCCTCGCATTCTACGATAAGCTGTTTGACGAGCTGGCCGCGCACGACATCACGCCGCTGGTGACGCTCTCGCATTACGAAATGCCGTGGGGGCTGGTGAAGCAGTACGGCGGCTGGGGCAGCCGTCAGACCATCGGCTTCTTTGAGCGCTACGCCCGCACCGTGTTTGCGCGCTATAAAGAGAAGGTGAAGCTGTGGCTGACCTTCAACGAAATCAACATGTCCCTGCACGCGCCGATGACCGGCGTCGGCCTGCCCGAAACCAGCAGCAAAAGCGACGTCTACCAGGCGATCCACCACCAGCTGGTGGCCAGCGCGCTGGCGGTAAAAGCCTGCCATGAGATCATTCCGGACGCCAGAATCGGCAACATGCTGCTGGGCGGCCTGATGTACCCGCTGACCTGCAGGCCGGAAGACGTGCTGGAAGCGCTGCAGGAAAACCGCGCCTGGCAGTTCTTCGGCGACGTGCAGTGCCGCGGTGCCTATCCGGGCTATATGCTGCGCTTCTTCCGCGACAATGCGATCCAGATTGAGATCGCCGACGCCGACCGCGAGGCGCTGAAATCGACCGTCGATTTTATCTCGTTCAGCTACTACATGACCGGCTGCGTGACGACCGATGAAGCCTTAAACCAGCAGGCGCGCGGCAACATCCTGAGCATGGTGCCCAACCCGCATCTGGCGAGCTCCGAGTGGGGCTGGCAGATCGATCCGGTTGGCCTGCGCACCCTGCTGAACGTGCTCTGGGATCGCTATCAAAAGCCGCTGTTTATCGTCGAAAACGGCCTCGGCGCGAAGGACAAACCGGACGCCAACGGCGTGGTGCAGGATGATTACCGCATCAGCTACCTTAACGACCACCTGGTGCAGGTGCGCGAGGCGATTGACGATGGCGTGGAGGTAATGGGATACACCAGCTGGGGGCCAATCGACCTGGTCAGCGCGTCCAAAGCGGAGCTGTCCAAACGCTACGGCTTCATCTACGTTGACCGCGACGACAGCGGAAAAGGCACCTTAGCCCGCAGCCGCAAGAAAAGCTTCCACTGGTACAAAGAGGTGATTGCCACGAAGGGGGCATCGCTGAAGGAGTGAGGTAAAAGACGTTGCCCGGCGCAGAGCCGGGCAAATCAATCAGAAAATCATCTTGAATACGCCGGTCACCACCAACAGCCCTATCAGAAAGATAATCAAAATAACCCACAGTAATATTTTCATTCCCTTCTCCTGCTCGTTTATGTCCTGAATAAGTGTAGCAGCGTATTTACAATTGGCATGAATCCATTGAATTCACTCCTTTTCTTCTGACGCAATGCGGCGCTGGCCGCCGCGTGCGCGCCGGGCGGCGGCGCTTATCATGGCGAAAAACGGTCATTATCTATACTTAGCTCTTTACACATTGCAGGAGGTGAGTATGAACCGAGTTGCGATTGTTACCGCATCAGACTCCGGGATCGGTAAAACCACGGCGCTGATGCTGGCTGAACGCGGGTTTGATATTGGCGTGACCTGGCATTCGGATGAAAAAGGCGCGCTGGAGACCTGCCGCGAAATTGAAGCGCGGGGGCAGCGCGCGGAGGCTGTCCAGCTGGATCTAAGCATCTTGCCAGACGGCGCGAACGCCATTGAAGCGCTGATTGCGCGTTTTGGCCGGCTGGACGTGCTGGTCAACAACGCGGGGGCGATGACTAAAGCGTCGTTTCTCGATATGCCGTTTGACGCGTGGCGGAGCATTTTTACCGTCGACGTCGACGGCGCGTTTCTCTGTTCACAAATCGCCGCCCGCCAGATGGTGAAGCAGGGGGAAGGGGGGCGGATTGTGAATATCACCTCGGTGCACGAGCATACGCCGCTGCCGGACGCCAGCGCCTACACGGCGGCGAAACATGCGCTCGGTGGCCTGACCAAATCCATGGCGCTGGAGCTGGTGAAGCACAACATCCTGGTGAACGCCGTTGCGCCAGGGGCTATTGCGACGCCGATGAACGATATGGACGACAGCGAAGTGAAAGAGGGCTCAATGCCGGAGATCCCGCTGGCAAGGCCGGGTCATACCAAAGAGATCGCCAGCCTGGTGGCCTGGCTGTGCGACGCTGACGCCAGCTACACGACCGGGCAATCGTTTATCGTCGACGGCGGATTTATGCTGGCGAACCCGCAGTTTAAGCCTGAGGGATAGTTTCCCCTCAGCCCACAAGGGAAAAATTGCAGGTCGGGGCAGGCGAGGCCGCCGCCCGACTTTTTAGTGGCCGCACACCTCGCACCCCGGGTTACGCATCAGCTTCATCTCGCGGAACTGGCAGGTCATCGCGTCATACATCACGATTTTCCCCGCGGCGGGCGTGCCGTAGTGCGCCAGCACCTTGATCGCTTCCATCGCCTGCAGCGAGCCTATTACGCCGACCAGCGGCGCCATCACGCCCGCCTCGACGCAGGTCAGCGCGTTTTCGCCAAACAGGCGGCTCAGGCAGCGATAGCAGGGTTCACCTTCCGCGTACGTAAAGACGCTGATTTGCCCCTCCATGCGGATTGCCGCGCCGGAGACCAGCGGCGTTTTGTGGGCGAAACAGCCTGCGTTTAGCTGGTTACGGACAGCGACGTTATCGGTGCAGTCCAGCACCAGATCGTGGCGGGCAATCTGCGCGTACAACGCGCTGTCGTCCAGCATTGCGTCAATCAGGGTGAACTGAACGTTGGGATTGATGCTCGCCAGCGAGGCTTGGGCAGAGTTCACCTTCGGCTGGCCGAGCGCCGCGTCGCTGTGCAGCGTCTGGCGCTGCAGGTTTGAAACCGACACGGTATCAAAATCCAGCAGCGTCATCCTGCCCACGCCCGCGGCGGCCAGGTACTGCGCGGCGGCGCAGCCCAGGCCGCCCAGGCCGACGACCAGCACGCTGGCCGCCTTGAGCGCTTCCTGCCCCTCGAAATCAAACCCGCGCAGCACGATCTGGCGGTTGTAGCGCATCATCTCCTGGTCGCTCAGCTCCACCGACATCTTAGCCTCCGAACAGGTGGTTAAAGCGCTCGACCTCAACCCACTCGCCCGCCTCGACGTTGCCGCGCTCGCGCTCCAGCACGATAAAGCAGTTGCCCTGGCTGAAGGAGCTGAAAATGTGCGAGCCCTGGTGCCCGGTGGTGCTCACTTCCAGCTCGCCCTCGGCGTTACGCGTCAGAATGCCGCGCTGGAAATCGAGACGGCCCGGCGATTTTTTAAGACGCGTGGCCGCCCGCACGCGCTCGCGCGCCGGCAGCGGGCTGGCGCTGTTGCCAGAGAGCTTCGCCAGCAGGGGGATGACGAGCTGGTAGAAGGTCAGCGCCGCGGAGACCGGATTACCCGGCAGGCCGCAGAACCAGCTGTTCTCCAGCTTGCCAAAGGCGAACGGTTTACCCGGCTTGATGGCCAGCTTCCAGAAGGCAATTTCACCCAGCTCTTCGAGCAGGACTTTGGTGTAATCCGCTTCCCCCACGGAGACGCCGCCGGAGCTGATAACCACGTCGGCTGCCTTGTCGGCCTCAATAAACGCCGCGCGCAGTTTTTCCGGATCGTCAGGAATAATGCCGAGGTTAATCACCTCGCAGCCCAGCTGCTCCAGCATCAGGTGTACCGCCAGGCGGTTGGTGTCGTAAATCTGGCCGTCCTGCAGCGGCTGGCCCGGAAGCTGCAGCTCGTCGCCGGTGGAGAAGAGCGCCACGCGCACCTTGCGGACAACCTCGGTTTCCGCGATACCAAGCGAGGCCAGGACCGGAAGCTCTGCCGCCGTCAGCTTTTGCCCGGCGGCAAAAACGGCCGCGCCTCGCGTGATGTCTTCGCCGGTGCGGCGGATGTTTTGACCCGCCCTGACGCTGGCGGTTATGCGCACGCCGCCGTCCGCCTGTTCGGTCTCTTCCTGCATGACCACGGCGTCGCAGCCTGCCGGGACCGGCGCGCCGGTCATGATGCGCACGCAGGTGCCCGCAGGCCATTCAGCGCTAAACGGCTGGCCGGCAAAGGCTTTCCCCGCAACCGGCAGCGCGTTGCCCGACTCAAGATCCGCCAGGCGCACCGCGTAACCGTCCATCGCAGAGTTATCAAACCCCGGCACGTTAAGCGGAGAGACGATATCGCGCGCGGCGATACGCCCAAAACAGCGCGCTAAGGGCAGCGTCTCGCGATCGTGCAGCGGGGAAATGCGGTCAAGCATCTGCGTGAGTGCCGTCTCAAGCGGCATCAGTCCGGCGGTAAAATCCATGGGTGGCTCCTGCGGAGTAGCGACGAAAGCGCCCATTATGGCAGAAAAGTGCTGCTAACTGTATGACCCGGTGGGTGTACGCTTTACATCACAGTTGCGTCTTTCTATATTCAAAAATCATCTGAAGTTTCATCGACGATAATGATATTTATAGAAAAAGCCGCAAAAAAGGCTGACGGGTGATGCGAAATGGTTAATAAGGGGGCAACGCGTGCCGCACAGTGAAGAGCTGGACAGCCGGGAAGTGCTGGCGGTTCACCAGCTGAATATTGCGTTTCAGGAAGAGCGGCAGTTCATCCCCGCAGTACAGAATTTATCGTTTTCGCTCAACCGCGGCGAAACGCTGGCGATCGTGGGCGAATCCGGTTCGGGGAAGTCGGTCACCGCGCTGGCATTAATGCGCCTGCTCGAACAGTCGGGCGGAAAGGTCACCAGCGACGCCCTGCTGCTGCGCCGCCGTAACCGCCAGGTTATCGATCTCAACGAGCTGAGCGCGTCGCAGATGCAGGGCGTGCGCGGGGCGGATATTGCGATGATCTTCCAGGAGCCGATGACCTCGCTCAATCCGGTCTTTCCGGTGGGGGAGCAGATTGCCGAGTCCATCCGCCTGCATCAGGGGCTGAGCGGCGATGAGGCGCTCAATGAAGCCAGACGCATGCTGGAACAGGTGCGTATCCCGGAGGCGC
>CAMKZP010000249.1 GCA_946477805.1 uncultured Enterobacter sp. | reverse complement strand
GTGCTGGTGAGCGAGCTCAAGCTCAGGCGCAAGAAAAGCGCGCTGTCGGAAAAGGACAGCGCGAGCGTGAATCAAGGATCCTGACGCGCCACGTCGCCCTGCGGTGCGGACACGGCGCGACGGCTCAGCAGGGCGTTGAGCAGGATGGCACCGAACGTCGCCGTGCCGATACCGCCGAGGGTAAAGCCTCCCAGCGTCAGGGCAAAATCCCCCGCACCCAGCACCAGCGTCACCGCCACCATAATCAGGTTGCCGTTCTGGCTGAGATCAACGTGATGCTGCACCCAGATGCGCGCCCCGGCGACGGCAATCAGCCCGAAAACCACGATGGACGCCCCGCCGATAACCGGCGCAGGAATGGTGTGGATCAAGGCGCCAAATTTCGGCGAGAACCCGAGCAGCATGGCAATCACCGCCGCCGCCACAAACACCAGCGTGGAGTAGACCTTCGTAACCGCCATCACGCCGATGTTTTCGGCATAGGTCGTCACGCCGCTGCCGCCGACCGACCCGGAGAGCAGGGTCGCCAGCCCGTCACCCACAAATGCCCGCCCCATATACGGGTCCATGTTGCGCCCGGTCATGCCGGCTACCGCTTTCAGGTGGCCCAGGTTTTCAGCCACCAGGATCACCGCAACCGGCGCGATGAGCAGCATCGCCTGTCCGCTGAACGTCGGCGAGGTGAACTGCGGCAGGCCAAACCACGCGGCGTTGTGCAGGAGGGCGAAGTCGACCGGCTTGCCGAGGCCAAAAGCATTTGTCAGCAGGGCATAGATGAGGCAGGCCACCATCAGCCCGACCAGGATCAGCAGCCGCTGGATCGTCCCGCGCGTAAAGACCGCGACCACGCCGATGCACAGCACGGTAATTACCGCCATCCAGCTGTCAAACGGCGAGCCGGAGACGCTCCTGACGGCAATGGGCGCCAGGTTCAGGCCAATCGCCATCACCACCGCTCCGGTCACCACGGGCGGCATCATCCGCTCAATCCAGCGGGTTCCCACCCTCATCACCACCAGGCCGATAAGGGTGTAGACCAGGCCGCAGGCGATAATGCCGCCCAGGGCAACGCTCAGGTTGGGGTTGATCCCCTGGCCGCTAAACCCCGTCGCCGCAATGACCACTCCAACAAAGGCGGCGCTGGAGCCCAGATAGCTCGGCACGCGTCCCCCGGTGATAAAAAAGAACAGCAGGGTGCCGATACCCGACATCAGGATGGCGAGGTTGGGATCGAGCCCCATCAGCATGGGCATCAGCACCGTCGCGCCAAACATGGCGACCGCGTGCTGAACGCCCATCACCAGCGTTTGCCCGAGCGGGAGCCGTTCATCCGGCGCGACCACGCCTGCGTCTGTGGAGGTCGATTTCAACTGCCAGTGGGGAAATCCGAACATGGTCTGTCTCCTTAAGGCGATTTAGCAGGCGGGGCGCATCAGCGCGTGGTAGCCGCGGTCAAACCACACCAGCCCGTGCGGCGCGGGGTGGCGAACGATGTTCACGATGTCGCAAAACAGAATGTCGTGCGTGCCAACGCTGACCACCTGGCTGATGCGACAGTCGAACGAGGCCAGCGCCTCCTCCAGCCGCGGGCAGCCCGTGTCGCCCGTCTGCCAGCGGGCGGCGGCAAAGCGTTCCGCCATCGGCGTTTTTCCGCCAAACAGGTTTGACAGGGGCTCCTGTCCGGCGCTCAGCGTATTGACGCACAGGGTGCGGTTTTCGCTGAATGCAGGCCAGACGGAGGCCCCTCGGTTCAGGCACACCAGCAGGGTGGGCGGTGAATCGGTGACGCTGCACACCGCGCTGGCGGTGAAGCCTGCCAACCCGGCCGGGCCGTCGGTGGTAATGATATTGACCGCCGCGCCGACGCAGGCCATAGCATCGCGAAAGGTCTGTTTATCCGGTGTCGTCATGGTGGCTCCTTACGCCAGCCCGCAGGCGTCTTCGAACGTCAGACGCGGCAGGCGCTCGTACAGTTTGCGGGTATCGCCGTAGCCGATGTTAATGAGCAGATTGCTTTTCAGCGGCGTGCCGGTAAAAAAGGCGTCGTCGACGGTTTGCCGGTCAAAGCCCGACATCGGGCCGGTGTCCAGCCCCAGCGCGCGGCAGGCGAAGATCAGGTACGCGGCCTGCATTGCGCTGTTGCGAAAGGCGGTCTCTTCGGCCAGCGCCGGGCTTGAGGTAAACCAGCTTCTCGCATCGCCGTGCGGGAACAGCGCGGGCAGGCGCTCGTAGAATTCACCGTCCCAGGCGACAATCGCCGTGACCGGTGCGCTGAGGGTTTTTGCCAGGTTGCCGCTGGAGAGTGCCGGGCGCAGTTTCTCTTTTCCCTCGGCGCTGCGCACAAACACAATGCGCGCCGGAGAGCAGTTGGCGGACGTTGGGCCCCATTTCATCAGGTCGTAGATCTCGCGCAGCGTCTGGTCGCTGACCGGCATATCCAGCCAGCCGCTGTGGGTGCGCGCGCCGGTGAACAGCGTTTCCAGCGCGGCGGGCGTAATAGCTTCGCTCATCATGGCTCCTTATCAAGCGGATTCCGGGCTGCGCAGCAGGCTGGCAAGCCCGTTCAGCAGCAGGGTGTTAAAGGTTTCGGGTTCGGTGACGTTGCAGGCATGCCCGCCCCGGCGCATCACGACGTGCTGGCCGTGGGGCAGCGCTGCCTGCAGCTCGGTGGAGCAGACCGCCGGAACAAGCAGGTCGTCGGCCTGTCGCTTAGCCTCTGCAGCAGGTTGGCTTTTCCCTGAAAATGGGCCAGCGCCAGCGCCTCTTCGGCCTCCATGCGCGGCGCGCGGGCGGCCATCCAGTCTGCGGGATAGAGAAACAGCGGCTGCGCTTCTACCCATGCCTGCGCGCCGCCTGCGTGCAGCAGGCGCTCGCGAACCTGAAAGCAGCGGCGGGTATGGGCGTTGAGGGTCAGCCAGCCGTTGACGCACGCCAGCCCGGAAACCGCGTCGGGGTTATCGTGCGCCAGCTGCAGTCCAATCAACGCCCCCAGCGCGTGGCCGACCACAACGTAGCGGGCGATCCCGGCGGCGGCCAGCGCCTGTGCCAGCTCGTCGGCCATCTGCGTAAGGCTGTACGCCTCCGGCAGGGCGTCGGGATTATTGCCCGTCCCGCGCTGGTCATAGCACACCACCTGGTACTCTCGCTCCAGTATGGCGAGCTGCGGCAGCCAGTAGCTGCCGGTTCCGCCGAGCCCGGCGATCAGCACCACGGCGGGGGCGCCCTCGTACGGCGACGATGAGACGGATAGCTTCATGGCCGCCTCACTTCGCCACGTGCGCGACGGTGGCGATTTCAACCAGCGCATCGGGCTTCACCAGCCCGCACTGAATGCAGAACCGCGCGGGCTTGTCGCCGGGGAAGAACTCCGCGTAGATCTCGTTAATCGCGGCGTAATTTTTCCAGTCGGTGATAAAGATGCTGTTGAAGGTCACGTCCTCCATCGTGCCACCCGCCGTTTCGATCACCGTTTTGATCGTCTCCAGCACGTGGCGGGTTTGCGCCTTTGGGTCGTTGATAAACACCACGTTGTTGTCTTTATCAAACGGCAGCGTGCCGGAAACATACACCACGCCGTCGGCGAGGGTGCCGGGGACAAACGGGCCAATGGGCGTGCTGGTGCCCGGTGGAATAATCACGGATTTCGGCATAGCGGTTCTCCTCAGGCGGTGCGGGCTAAAGGCGGGTTCAGGGCGTCGCAGAAATCCGCGACGTTACTCACCCAGCCGAAAAAGGTTTCGATATTGAACAGGGCGGCTTTCTGCGCGAAATCCGGCCCGGCCTGATGGGTCGCGTCTTCCAGCACCACGCCGAAATACTCGAGGAAAAAACCGTCGCGCAGGGTCGACTCCACGCAGACGTTGGTGGCGATGCCGGTAAAGACCAGGTGGCGAATACCGCGGCTGCGCAGCAGGCTGTCGAGCGGGGTGTTGAAAAAGCCGCTGTAGCGCGGTTTTGGCAGAACGATATCGCCCGCCTCCGGCACCAGCTCGTCCACCAGCTGGTAATCCCAGCCGCCTTTGGCCAGCAGCGTGCCCTGCAGCTCGGGGCGCTTGCGCATGGTTTTCAGCGCGTTAGATTTATGGAAGTTCGGTGAGCCGGGGCCACCGGCCTCCACGTACCGATCGTCCCAGCCGTTCTGGAACCAGACAATGAGCATCCCGGCGGCGCGGGCGGCGGCAACGGCGGTTTTGATATTTTCAATCACCGGCCGGGTGGCCGAGACGTCAAAACCGGCCAGGTCCAGATAGCCGCCTTTGCTGGCGTAGGCGTTTTGCATGTCCACGACGATCAGCGCGCTGCGCCGGGCGTCAAAGGTAATGGCTTCCGGACGGGCGTTCAGGGTAGTCATTACGCCACCTCCCTGGTGACGGCAGGAATATGGGCGCGGCACTGCATCAGCGGCTGAATGCGCTCGCCGAAGGTTTCCACGCCGGTGAGGAAATCGTCAAAGGTCAGCAGGACGCCCTCCGCGCCGGGCACGTCGGCCACCTCGTCGAGCATGCCGGCGACGCTGGCGTACGAGCCGACCAGCGTGCCCATGTTGATATTGACCGCAGACGTCGGGTCGGCCATCTGGCGGACGTTGGTGTTTGAGCCCGAGCGGGTATCCTTCTGGCTCTGCTCGGTAAGCCAGCTCAGCGCCTCGTCGTCGGCACCCGCCTTATACCGCTCCCATTTAGCGCGCGCGGCCTCGTCGGTTTCGTCGGCTATCACCATAAACAGCACGTAGGAGCCCACGTCGCGCCCGGTTTTATCGGCGGCCTCTTTCATCCGCGCGGCGGTCGGGGCGAAGGCGGCAGGGGTGTTAACGCCTTTACCGAAGCAGAAGTTGAAGTCGGCGTATCGGGCGGAAAATTCCATTCCCGCGTCGCTCTGTCCGGCGCAGATCACCTTCATTGGCACCGACGGCTGCGGGCTGACGCGGCAGTCGTTCATGGTGAAGAAGTCACCTTTGAAATCGCTTTTGCCGGTGCCCCACAGATCGCGCAGGACCTGCACGTATTCGGTCAGGTAGTCGTAGCGGCGTGAGAAGTAGTCGTCCCCCGGCCAGAGCCCCATCTGCTCGTACTCGGGTTTTTGCCAGCCGGTGACCAGGTTTACGCCAAAGCGTCCGCCGGAGATGGAGTCGATGGTTGAGGCCATGCGCGCCACGATCGCCGGGGGAAGGGTGAGGGTGGCCGCGGTGGCGTAGATCTGGATCCGCGACGTCACCGCCGCCAGCCCGGCCATCAGGGTGAAGGACTCCAGGTTGTGATCCCAGAATTCGGTTTTGCCACCAAAGCCGCGCAGCTTGATCATCGAGAGCGCAAAGTCGAAATGGTAATGCTCCGCCTTTTGCACGATGGCTTTGTTGAGCTCAAAGGTCGGCATGTACTGCGGTGCCGCGGTCGAGATAAGCCAGCCGTTGTTGCCGATCGGTACAAATACGCCAATTTTCATCACGAACCTCTCTTTATTACGTCGCAGGTGTCCCGGCGTTTTTGCAAAGGCAGTGCCAGGTTTAAAAATGTCATTGTTATTAATGTGTTAAATTAAGGTTGGGAAAATGAAGTGTAAAAAAGTGGACCGGATGGTCAAAACCGTTGCACACAAAACAGGCATTCATGCGCGATGGGAGTGCAGGATCTCGTGGTTAGAGAGGGGTTTTGCTATGCTGAGGGCTACGCGGAAAAAGGAGAGCGGGTATGGCGCAGGGCGCAGTGAAAACACCAGGTAAACGTTCGCAGGCGGTGAGCGCTAAAAAGCAGGCGATCCTCAGCGCGGCGCTGGAGATGTTTTCCCAGTTTGGCATCCACGGTACGCGTCTGGAGCAGGTGGCGGAGCAGGCCGGAGTCTCTAAAACTAATCTGCTCTATTATTACCCGTCAAAAGAGGCGCTCTACGTGGCGGTGATGCAGCAGATCCTCGATATCTGGCTGGCACCGCTGAAGGCCTTTCGCC
>CAMKZP010000248.1 GCA_946477805.1 uncultured Enterobacter sp. | reverse complement strand
GAGCTCACCCCGGTAATCGCCCCGCGGAAGATCAGGCTGCGCTTGCCCGGCGTGGTCACGATAGGCTTACGGGTGCCGATCGCCGTTTTCATTTTGGTATTGGTGTAGTTCAGCAGTTCATCAAGCGTTTTTTGGCCAATCTGTGTCGTCGGTTTCGGCGCCGGATAGAAGGTAATAGGCGTCCAGATAATGCTGTCGTAGTTCGCCTCGTTATAGGACGGGTCAACCCAGCGTAGGGTGGGTTTCCCGGTCGCCGATGTCGTTTGCTGCAAGCCTGAATAATCGTTCAAAAAGCCTGAAAACTGTTCAGGAGCCGCCACTTTTGATGCGCAGCCCGCCAACGTCAACAGACCAGAGAGCACTGCAACTTTAAAAAAAGTGTGAGTACGCATGATGGTATTCCATGTTATCTGCAAGTATGCATTTGAAGTTATAGCAAAAGACGGGGTGAGTTGTTGTGGCAAAAAATGATGCAGAGAGCACAAATTGCGAAAAGACTGCCCGGACGGAATCCGGGCAGAAAACGTTACTCTTTAATGTCCACCGGCCAGAACAGGTGCTTGCCAAACGGGTCTATTTCATACCCCGTCACTTCCTTGCGCACCGGCTCGAAAATGGTCGAGTGGGCAATCATCACGGCGGGCATCTGGTCATGCATCATCTGCTGCGCCTCTTTGTATAACGCCGCGCGCCTGTCGCGATCGGTTATCGCTTTTGCCTGCGCGATGATGTCATCGAACGGCTTGTAGCACCATTTCGCCGAGTTCGATCCGCCGTTGGCGGAGGTGCAGGTAAACAGCGGACCAAAGAAGTTATCCGGGTCGCCCGTGGCCGTCGTCCAGCCCATCAGCGCCGCCTGGTGCTCGCCGCCCTTCACGCGCTTGAGATATTCACCCCACTCATAGGTGACAATTTTTGTCTGTACGCCCACCTTCGCCCAGTCCGCCTGAATCATCTCGGCCATGCGTTTGGCGTTCGGGTTGTACGGACGCTGAACGGGCATCGCCCACAGGTCGATGCTCACCCCGTTGGCAATCCCCGCCTCCTTCAGCAGCGCCTTTGCCTTTTCCGGATCGTAATCGTAGTCCTTCAGTTCGCTGTCCGCGCTCCAGACGCCCGGCGGCAGCAGATTTTTCGCCGCAGTGCCCGTTCCGTGGAACACCGCGTCAATAATGGCCGGTTTATTGATGGCTATTGCCAGCGCCTGGCGCACCTTCACGTTGTCCAGCGGCGGTTTTTGGGTGTTGAACGCCAGGAAGCCGGTGTTCAGCCCCGCCTTGCTCATCAGGTTGATATCTTTATTCGCCTTCATGCGCGGCAGATCGGCCGGATTCGGGAACGGCATCACCTGACACTCGTTTTTTTCCACCTTGGCAAAGCGCACGGAGGCATCCGGCGTGATGGTAAACACCAGGCGATCCAGCTTCGCTTTGCCCTGCCAGTACTCCGGGAAGGCGGTGAACAGGATGCGGAAGTCTTTTTGATACTGCGCCAGCCTGAACGGCCCGGTGCCAATCGGATCCATATCGACCTTCTCCGGCGTGCCGGCTTTAAGCATCGCGTCGGCATATTCCGCCGAAAGGATCGAGGCAAAGTACCAGGCCAGGTCGGCCACAAACGGGGCTTCGGGGTGCGCCAGGGTAAAGCGAACGGTGTGGTCATCGACCTTGTCGATCGCGGTAATCAGGCTGCCAAACTCCAGGCTTTCGAAGTTGGAGTAGCTGCCGTTCGAGACGTTATGGTACGGATGATTGACGTCCTTCTGGCGCATAAACGAGAAAATCACGTCGTCCGCGTTAAAGTCTCGCGTGGGCCTGAAGGCTTTGTTGCTCTGGAACTTCACGCCCTTGCGCAGATGGAAGGTATAGACCCTGCCATCTTCGCTCACCTCCCAGCTTTCGGCGAGGCTCGGCACCAGCTCCGTGGTGCCGGGCTTAAAATCGACCAGACGGTTATAGACCGGCACCGCGCTGGCGTCCACGCTGGTGCCGGACGTGTAAAGCTGAGGATTGAAGTTTTCCGGCGATCCTTCGGCGCAATACACCAGCGTTTTGGCGGCGACGGTGGAACTGACCGTCAGGGCCGCAAGCGCCAGCGATAATGTTGTAAGTGTGCTTTTCATCATTTATTCCTGTCTTTTTAATTCGACGGCTAATTAATTCTTTTGCCATTTCATAAATAACATTAAAGTGACGTTGCAAACACCTGAAAAATAAATAAAGAGAGAATCACTATGCGCTCGCAACTTTCCAGACAATTAACCCACCGCTTTTTCCGCTACCTCTCCATCACCAGCCAGAGCGACCCGAGGGTAAAAACGCTGCCCTCCACGCCGGGCCAGCACGATATGGCGCGAGAGCTGGCGCAGGAGCTGGCGCAGCTGGGTTTAGACGACATCGTGATTGATGAATTTGCTACCGTGACGGCGGTAAAAAAAGGCAACGTCCCCGGCGCGCCGCGCATTGGGTTTATTACCCATATCGATACCGTGGACGTGGGATTATCACCGGATATTCGTCCACAAATATTAACGTTCACGGGTGAAGATCTCTGTCTGAATAAAGAGAAAGACATCTGGCTGCGCGTTAAAGAGCATCCGGAAATTCTGGCCTATCCGGGGGAAGAGATTATTTTCAGCGACGGAACCAGCGTATTAGGCGCAGATAATAAATCTGCCGTGACGGTGGTAATGACCGTTCTGGAAAACCTGACGGCGGAACATCGTCACGGCGACATTGTGGTGGCGTTCGTGCCCGACGAGGAGATTGGGCTTAACGGTGCAAAAGCGCTGGATCTTAAGCGCTTCGACGTGGATTTCGCCTGGACCATCGACTGCTGCGAGCTGGGTGAGATTGTCTATGAAAACTTCAACGCCGCCGCCGCGGAGATTCGGTTTACGGGCGTGACCGCGCACCCGATGTCGGCGAAAGGCGTGCTGGTGAACCCGCTGCTGATGGCGACCGACTTCATCAGCCAGTTTGACCGCCAGCAAACCCCGGAGTGCACGGAAGGCCGCGAAGGCTATATCTGGTTCAACGGCATCCAGGCCGGGCAAAACGAAGCGCTGCTGAAGGCCAATATCCGTGATTTTGATAAAGATAATTTCGCCGCCCGCAAGCAGCAGATAGCCGACGCGGCGGCCCTGATCGCCGCCCGCCACCCGACGGCCAGCGTGGAGTACCGCATTGAGGACACCTACAGCAACATCAGCAATGCGATTGGCGACGATCGCCGCGCCATCGATCTGATGTTTGAGGCGATGGAATCTCTCGGGATCGTGCCAAAGCCGACCCCGATGCGCGGCGGCACCGACGGCGCGGCCCTGCAGCTGTGCCTGCTGGCGGCGGATTAAGCCGGTTTACGCGCCAGCATCGTGGCGAAGCGCAGCCTGATGCGGTTGCCGCTGGCGTCGGTGCGGTGCAGTTCCCCGACCTCTTCGTTGTACTTGAGCAGCTCCCAGCCTTCATAGTATCTGCTCAGTTCACCGGTTTTGAAGGCAAACGGGAAGCCGACGGTGCACGGGTAATCCGCGGTGTCCATCGCCGCCACAATCAGGTTATAGCCGCCGGGCGTGGTGCAGCGCTGCATATTGGCGATAAGGCCAGGGATGGTCCTGGCGTCAAGGAACATCATGACCACGGTAGAGAGGATAAAATCATGCTCACCGTCAAAACTCAGGCCGTTCAGGTCTTTAATCGCGGTTTGCAGGTTAGCGATCCCTTCTTCCGCCCGGATGCGCTCGATGTTCTCGATGCTCATCGGATTTTTGTCCCACGCCGTCACGTCAAAACCGTTCGCGGCCAGATACAGGCTGTTGCGGCCATTGCCGCACCCGAGATCGAGGGTTTTACCCGGCTTAACGATCTCCGCGCTGTACAGCACCTCTGAGTGGGTGCGGGTCAGGCCATATTTCTCGGTGAAGTAGTTCTCATCAACAGTCATTTTTTTTCCTCAGATCGCAAAGCCAGAGCCTTATCCGCGCCCGGCAGACGTTTGCCCTGAACCAGCAGGATAATATGTATTACAAATGCCATTTTAGGGTCTTTGCCCTGCAGATGCCAGCGTTTCGAAAAGCCGAAACTTTGCTACGTTTAGTACAGACGCTTCTCAGGGAAAACGTAATGACTAAATACCGGCTGAGTGAGGAAACGCGCCTCTGGCGCTGGCAAAACGGCGACGCGACATCAACTGTTACGCTGAGGCAGATTATCGCCACGGCGGATTTTAACGACGTTGCCTGCGGAACAAAAGGCGGCTGGGTAGAGGATGAGAGCGCCCTTGCGCAGGACGGCGACTGCTGGATCTACGATGAAAACAGCGTGGTGTTCGCAGGCGCAGCGGTCTCCGGTAACGCGCGGCTGACCCAGCCCTGCGTGATAAGCCACGGCGCGCTGGTCGGCGGCAACAGCTGGCTTGACGCCGCAGAGGTCAGCCACGGGGCCATCATAAGTGACAACGTCACTATTCAGCACTCCACCGTGCGCGGAGAGTGCCGCATCTTTGGCCATGCCCGCGTGCTTCACCGCAGCCAGGTGATTGCCGCCAGGGGCCTGACGCCCGATCCTGAGCTGACGCTGAAAATTTATGACAATGCGACGGTCTGCCAGTCCCGCGTGGTCCACCAGGCGCAGATCTACGGCAACGCCATGGTCAGCTATGCCTTTATTGAGCACCGCGCCGAAGTGTTTGATAACGCTATCCTTGACGGAAACGAGATGAATAACGTCTGGGTATGCGACTGCGCAAAGGTATACGGCAGCGCGCGCCTGATAGCGGGCCAGGAGGAGGACGCCATCCCGACCCTGCGCTACGGCTCACAGGTGGCGGAAAACGCCGTTGTCGAAGGTAACTGCGTGCTCAAACACCACGTGCTGATTGGCGGCCAGGCGTGGCTGCGCGGCGGGCCCATCCTGGTGGACGATCGGGTGACGATCCAGGGGCGCGCGCGCATCAGCGGAGATGTGCTGATCGAGCACCGAATCGACATAACGGACGACGCCGTCATCGAGGCCTTTGCGGGCGAAAATATTCACCTGCGCGGGGAAAAGGTGATAAACGGCGATACGCGCATCACCCGCACGCCGCTGCTGGGCGCGCTATAGCGGGAAGAGCCTCGCGTAGGTGTTCACATCGTCATAGCTGCCGTTAAGGTATTCCGCTTCACGCAGGCCCCCTTCCAGAACAAAACCGTTGCGCAGCGCTACGGCGTTGCTGCTGTGGTTATCCACCCGGCACTTGATCACAAAGCGGCGAACGATGCCTGACTCAACGTAATAGCGCATAAAGGCCTGCAGCGCCCGGGACAAAATGCCCTGCCCCTGATGGCCCTCATCCAGCCAGTAGCCGATATAGCCCGTTTTGTTGGCAGGCTCAATGGCATTGAACGACAGCACGCCGACTAGCGCATCGTCGTAAAAAATCAGGAACATTTTGGCGTAGCCGCGCTGGTGAAGCATCTGGTTGCTCTGCACGTTGCGCCGCGTATCCTCTTCGCTGCCAACGTGCTGCGCCCAGTCAAACGCGCTTTGCAACCAGGCTTTGTTTTTTATGACGAGGCTGTGCAGCTCGGCGGTATAGCGCTCTTCAACGGCGCGCAGTTCGATGTGCTTGGTGACGGGGATGGTTTCTGTCGACATAGTGCCTCTTAATTGCCGGGGGGCAGCTTCGCCCTACCCGGCACGGTTGCACGAAATTAGCGCATAACCCGGTCGTCAACGTATTGACGTTTATCCGGCGCCGGCGGGAAGTACTGGTACAGCCAGGTTTCGCTTATCGCGTCACCCTGACAGCGCAGGAACAGGCGCATCTCCACCGGATCGGTGGAATCAGACGTTGGATACCAGTCGAACAGAATGCGATACCCGTCAAACGGCTCAACGTAGAGGATCTCGATCTGTTTTGCCTCCCCGCTGGAGAGCGTGATCACCGGTTCAATGCCTTTCGGTGCTGCGGCTTTTAAATCGCCGCCGACG
>CAMKZP010000247.1 GCA_946477805.1 uncultured Enterobacter sp. | reverse complement strand
ACCCACTCCTTGGTGGGAGCGCTAATCTGGAACTCATCGGTGATGAAGGGCAGTGCGCCGGCAATCACGCCAATATCCAGGCCAAAAAGTAATCCTGCCAGGGCGGCGAGGAAGCAGACGAAGAAGGTCATCGCCTTGTTGGACGTACGCCCCTGTTTTTTATTGTCAGGCATTATGCCCTCCAGTTGGGTTATCAGTTTTATTGATGTTAAGGGTAAGTGAGTGACCCGTAAAAATATGTGAGATAAATCACATTGGTGTAATCGGTTACACTGGAGTGGAACCGTAAAAATAATTAAAGCTTTGAAAATATAGAGGTAAACGAGGTGATGCGCATCGCGAAAGTGCACATTTCAGACTTAACCGAAAGAAAATGTAACAGCAGAAGAAAGGCGATCGCGCAAAGAGAATAATCTGAAAGCGGGATATATTTGGCGTGGTGTAAGCGGTTTCAAAGATTGCCGCCATCTGACAAAAAAAAGCCAGCCCGAAGGCTGGCCTGTGTAAAGCAGTTTCAGTCGGTTACTTCAGACCGGCAGCGTCGCGCAGCAGGGCGGCTTTGTCGGTTTTTTCCCATGGGAAATGCTCGCGACCAAAGTGACCGTAGGCAGCGGTTTCTTTGTAGATAGGGTGCAGCAGATCCAACATCTGAATCAGGCCGTAAGGGCGCAGGTCGAAGAACTCGCGCACCAGCAGGGTCAGCTGTTCAGAAGGCACTTTTTCCGTGCCGAAGGTTTCAACCATGATGGAGGTCGGTTCAGCCACGCCGATGGCGTAGGAAACCTGAATCTCACAGCGGTCGGCCAGGCCTGCAGCAACGATGTTTTTCGCAACATAGCGTGCAGCGTACGCGGCAGAACGGTCAACTTTTGAAGGATCTTTACCGGAGAACGCACCGCCGCCGTGACGCGCCATGCCGCCGTAGGTATCAACGATGATTTTACGCCCGGTCAGGCCGCAGTCGCCCATTGGGCCGCCGATAACGAAGCGTCCGGTTGGGTTGATGAAGAATTTGGTTGCAGAGTTCAGCCACTCGGTCGGCAGAACCGGCTTGATGATCTCTTCCATCACCGCTTCCTGCAGGGATTTCTGATCGATCTCTTCGGAGTGCTGAGTGGACAGGACCACCGCATCAATGCCGACGATTTTGCCGTCGTCGTACTGGAAGGTGACCTGGCTTTTCGCATCCGGACGCAGCCACGGCAGGGCGCCGTTTTTACGTACTTCAGCCTGACGCTGCACCAGACGGTGTGCGTAGGTCACCGGTGCTGGCATCAGCACGTCGGTTTCGTTGGTGGCATACCCGAACATCAGGCCCTGGTCGCCCGCGCCCTGTTCCAGCGGATCGGCACGGTCAACGCCCTGGTTGATGTCCGGAGACTGTTTGCCGATGGCGCTCAGTACTGCACATGAATTGGCATCAAAGCCCATATCAGAATGTACATAACCGATCTCACGCACCGTGTTACGGGTGATCTCTTCGATATCAACCCATGCGCTGGTGGTGATCTCACCGCCAACCAGAACCATGCCGGTTTTGACATAGGTTTCACACGCTACGCGCGCTTTCGGATCCTGTGCCAGGATCGCATCGAGCACCGCATCGGAGATTTGGTCAGCAATTTTATCAGGATGTCCTTCTGATACGGACTCGGACGTAAACAGGTGTTTTGCCATGTTTTATTTCACCTAAGAGGAATTTGGTTAGCTCGAACTGCTGTGTGGAATAGCCAAAGGAGATAATTCTACCAAGGCCTGCAGGTTTTTGACACTGGCAGTCTGAGTGTTAATCGGTATGGATGGATTAACATCTGGACGTCTATTTTAGGTCACTTCTTCACCCGATTTCCAGTTTTTTTTGACTCACCTCTCACTGCGTTGAAAACACAGCTGGAAATATTTCCTGACGGTGCTGGCAGCGTGCGCATTTTTGTTTTGCTTTTTAGCGACCTTCTCGGTATAAAACGCGGCGCGCGGCTCATATAAAATAAGCGCTCGATGGACTCATCGTGTCGCCACTTCCAGCCGGGTTAAGCAGTGAACTTTTAGCTTTGGCTTGTGGTCCGTTTCAGCAGAGGCGGCCGTGGAGGTGATACCCGATAATGAACCAACGTTTTCCGCTAAATCAGCGCTGCCGTCCTGGCGCGCAGTCGAACCCCGCAACCCGCATTTCCAGTCTGCAAACCTGCCGATGTTATACCCATCTCGGCGCTTCTCAGGATTCAAGGGCCGGTCACGCTCTGTGATAACTGAACAAGGGCGCTCTTGTTAGTTCAAGAGTTATCTCGTGGTTTCGCCGAACCTTGTCATACAGAGTTCGGATACGTGTTTTACAATGATATGAATAAGAAACCGGTCGCACGGTCAGGTTTTCAGCATACTCTGCTGGGAAACGGAGCCGTTTATGGGTTGTTATCGCCGTATAACGCTGCGATAGTAGTCAACTGTTTTACACTTAATACAAAGAGTTGAGGTTCGCTATGTCTGACGACATGTCTTCTTTTTCGCCTTCGTCAGCGGGCGAACAGGGTGTACTACGTTCAATGCAGGAGGTTGCGATGAGCTCCGAGGAAGCCAGCAAGATGCTGCGCACCTACAATATTGCCTGGTGGGGCAATAACTATTACGACGTCAACGAGCTGGGCCACATCAGCGTTTGCCCGGACCCGGACGTCCCGGACGCGCGCGTGGATCTCGCCAAGCTGGTGAAAGCCCGTGAAGCTCAGGGCCAGCGTTTGCCTGCACTGTTCTGCTTCCCGCAGATCCTGCAACATCGCCTGCGTTCCATTAACGCCGCGTTCAAACGCGCGCGTGAATCCTACGGCTACAAAGGCGACTACTTCCTGGTCTACCCCATCAAGGTGAACCAGCACCGCCGCGTCATTGAATCCCTGATCCACTCCGGCGAACCGCTGGGCCTGGAAGCGGGCTCAAAAGCGGAGTTGATGGCCGTTCTGGCGCACGCGGGCATGACCCGCTCGGTGATCGTCTGTAACGGTTATAAAGATCGTGAATACATTCGTCTGGCGTTGATTGGCGAGAAGATGGGCCACAAGGTCTATCTGGTTATCGAAAAGATGACCGAAATCGCTATCGTGCTGGAAGAGGCCGAGCGTCTGAACGTGATCCCACGTCTCGGCGTGCGTGCGCGCCTGGCGTCGCAGGGTTCCGGTAAATGGCAGTCCTCCGGCGGCGAAAAGTCTAAGTTTGGCCTTGCGGCGAACCAGGTTCTTCAGCTGGTGGAAATTCTGCGCGAGCGCGGTCGTCTCGACAGCATTCAGCTTCTGCACTTCCACCTCGGCTCGCAGATGGCCAACATTCGCGACATCGCCACCGGCGTGCGTGAATCGGCGCGTTTCTACGTTGAGCTGCACAAGCTCGGCGTGAATATTCAGTGCTTCGACGTGGGCGGCGGCCTGGGCGTGGACTATGAAGGAACCCGCTCGCAGTCAGACTGCTCGGTGAACTACGGTCTGAACGAATACGCCAACAACATCATCTGGGCGATTGGCGATGCCTGTGAAGAAAACGGCCTGCCGCACCCGACGGTGATCACCGAATCCGGTCGTGCGGTGACCGCACACCATACGGTGCTGGTCTCTAACATCATCGGCGTGGAGCGGAGCGAAATCACCGAAGCGACGCCGCCGGCAGACAATGCCCCTCGTTCCCTGCAAAGCATGTGGGAAACCTGGCAGGAGATGCACGAGCCGGGCACGCGTCGTTCTCTGCGCGAATGGCTGCACGACAGCCAGATGGATCTGCATGACATTCACGTGGGCTATTCTTCAGGCACCTTTAGCCTGCAGGAGCGCGCGTGGGCGGAGCAGCTCTATCTGAACATGTGCCACGAGGTGCAGAAGCAGCTCGATCCGAGCAACCGCGCGCACCGTCCGATTATCGACGAGCTGCAGGAGCGGATGGCGGACAAAATGTACGTCAACTTCTCGCTGTTCCAGTCGATGCCGGATGCCTGGGGTATCGACCAGCTGTTCCCGGTTCTGCCGCTGGAAGGGCTCAATCACGCCCCGGAACGTCGTGCGGTGCTGCTGGACATCACCTGTGACTCAGACGGCGCTATCGACCACTACGTGGACGGCGACGGTATCGCCACCACCATGCCGATGCCGGAGTACGACCCGGAGAACCCGCCGATGCTGGGCTTCTTTATGGTCGGTGCGTATCAGGAGATCCTCGGCAACATGCACAACCTGTTCGGTGATACCGAAGCGGTTGACGTGTTCGTCTTCCCTGACGGCAACGTGGAAGTGGAGCTGTCTGACGAAGGTGACACCGTGGCGGACATGCTCGAGTACGTTCAGCTCGATCCGAAAAAACTGCTCACCCAGTTCCGTGACCAGGTGAAAAACACCGGCCTGGACGACGCGCTGCAGCAGCAGTTCCTGGAAGAGTTTGAAGCGGGTCTGTACGGGTACACGTACCTGGAAGACGAGTAAGACATCAGCCTTTCCCCACACCCCAGCCCTCTCCCCAAAGGGGAGAAGGTGTTCAACTTCCCTCTCCCCTTTGGGGAGAGAGTTAGGGTGAGGGGCAAAGACCGCACAATGCCCTATACTCACTTGAACCCGCAGGCATTACCGGCGATAATTCGCCCCAATTAGCGATTCACGAATCAATCCCTTCCTCGTCGGGCTTAACGACGCGGAGGGGATTTTTTTTCATCTGTTTTTAATGTATCGACGTTAATAGAGGTCAGGACATGAGCACTTTAGGTCATCAGTACGATAACTCTCTGGTATCTAACGCGTTTGGTTTTTTACGCCTTCCAATGAACTTTCAGCCGTACGACAGCGACGCTGACTGGGTGATCACCGGCGTACCCTTTGACATGGCAACGTCCGGCCGCGCGGGCGGTCGTCACGGCCCGGCGGCGATCCGTCAGGTTTCCACTAACCTGGCCTGGGAGCACAACCGCTTCCCGTGGAACTTCGACATGC
Organism: uncultured Enterobacter sp.; assembly: GCA_946477805.1. Lineage (GTDB taxonomy): Bacteria > Pseudomonadota > Gammaproteobacteria > Enterobacterales > Enterobacteriaceae > Enterobacter. The sequence continues at coordinate 1,045 of CAMKZP010000247.1, read as the reverse complement.
GCGAGCGCCTGAATGTGGTTGACTGCGGTGACCTGGTCTACGCCTTCGGCGACGCGCGTGAAATGAGCGAAAAGCTGCAGGCGCACGCCGAGAAGCTGCTGGCAGCCGGTAAGCGTATGCTCTCGTTCGGCGGTGACCACTTCGTGACCCTGCCGCTGCTGCGCGCCCACGCGAAGCACTTCGGCAAAATGGCGCTGGTGCACTTTGATGCGCATACCGACACCTATGCGAACGGCTGCGAGTTCGACCACGGCACCATGTTCTACAACGCGCCGAACGAAGGCCTGATCGATCCTCACCATTCGGTACAGATTGGTATCCGCACCGAGTTCGACAAAGACAACGGCTTCACCGTACTGGACGCGGGCCAGGTGAACGATCGCGGCGTGGACGACATTCTGGCGCAGGTTAAGCAGATCGTCGGCGACATGCCTGTCTACCTGACCTTTGACATCGACTGCCTGGATCCGGCATTTGCGCCGGGTACCGGTACGCCTGTTATCGGCGGCCTGACCTCCGATCGCGCCATCAAGCTGGTGCGCGGCCTTAAAGATCTCAACATCGTCGGGATGGACGTGGTGGAAGTGGCCCCGGCTTACGACCAGTCCGAGATCACCGCGCTGGCCGCAGCGACGCTGGCGCTGGAAATGCTCTACATCCAGGCGGCGAAGAAGGGCGAGTAAGCCTTACGCACTCACTGCTGCTGCGCGACGCATGCGCAGCAGCAGCATTCCGCCCGCCAGCATTGTGATCGCCTGCGATACCACCAAAACCGAAAAGCCGGAACTGACCGACCCTACCGATTTCATCACCATTCCCATCAGCAGCGGAATAAACGCCGCGCAGATATTGCCGATGCCATTAATAATTCCATACGCACTGCCCACCGCTTCCCGCGCGGCGTGATGCTGGATCACGGCAGGAATGGCGGCCCCCTGAAGCCCCCAGAAAACATTGGCAGACAGCATAAACAGCGCCAGCCACGCGGGCTGATGGCTGAGCATCAGCGCGACCACCGAAAGCGCCGTCAACGTGCCGCCTACCA
>CAMKZP010000246.1 GCA_946477805.1 uncultured Enterobacter sp. | reverse complement strand
TATTACGCCACCAGCGTAAAACGGGCAGTAACTGCCTTGTTATTAAGCTCAACAAAGGTGGTATTAACACGGTCGAGTTAACAGAGATTCTCATGGATGGCCTTTTAAGAAGATTCGAAAAAATGACTCTCGGTGAGTACGGAAATATCGAAGGAGTAAAAATCATCAGATGGATATACAGCAGCGCTGTAGATGTTAACGGCAGCGGAGAGTTTCTGACAGAAAGCGGAAAGGTACTCGTCGACGATCTTATTTCTGAGCTGGTCGAGTTTGCCAAGAAACAAAAAACCAGCTACCCCGGAGGCCAGCCATGAATAACCAGCAAACAGTGCTTTATCAGGGTGCGCTGATCCCCCGTCCCGTGTTGAACGTGGATCTGCATGTCCTCCCTGATTTTACCGGGCGGGTAGTTGTGCACATCGAGAACGGAAGGGTGATATGCGACCGCCAGCTGTTCGACGACGAGCATATTTGCTCACTGGCCACGTTTATCGAAATGGCGCGCGAAATGGAGCTGAGATTCGAGGAGGTAGCTGGTGGCACTGACAGCAATACGAATTCCTGAGTGGGTTCACCTCAAAGCGGTACACGTTTTAAGCCAGTTCAGGGCAAGGCGCATTCACCCCTGCCGTATGCACGGCTCCGGTAATTTGAGCCTCAAGGTTAATCACCGCTGGCGGCTACTCTCCCGCGATGGCGGAAAGAACTGGGAAGTAATGAGTCACGAACGATACAGCAAAGTTAAGGACCGGAAATGAACGATAAACGCATCAGCACCACCTCAATTGACAGCGCCTTTGCCAAAGAGCTGCAGCCCGTTTACGTCGTATCACGACACGGCTACTCGCGCCGCTTCCTCAGCAGGAGCGCAGCGATCAGCAACCTTGCTCACTACATGGTAACCAAAACTTTTCATCGTGCCGGTTTGAATACCAACGAACCAGATGAGCCAGTTTTCAGCAACGGTATTTTGGTCAATCGCATGGGTCAGCACACACAACAATATCTCTTTGCGCACAACCGGTGCATGCGCCGTATTCGCCGAATTCTGGAACGTAAGCGCGAAACTCAGAAGTGGCTTGAGAAATGGGACGCGATGCACGACCGCTACGTGAAAGATGTCGAGGCCCTGCAGTCCTGCAAACCTGACGGGGTGAAATGATGAAGCTCTTCATTTTCAGCATCATTGTTTCCTTGCTGCTGGCGGCCACCGTTATCGGCGCGCTGATTGAATATAAATTTTTAGTGAGGTAGCGAGGCGCTCCATGAATAAGCCTGTTTTAGAAGTTATTAAGCGTTGGACCCGTCTAGCAACGGAGGCCAAGCAGCTGGGGCTCACCACCATCCCCATCGATCCGGAGAATATGTTGATGGTGTTGGGTGAACTATCATCCAGTTCGGCGGAAAAGTCCGCCGATTACCAGAGCGACTATCAGGCTGCGATCGACATTCTGCGCAAGAGAGCGGCCAGCGAACTTGATGGCGGTTTTAGAGCGCATCACAACGCACTTATCTATGCGGCAAATGAACTGGAAAATGCCCAGGCTTTCGGAAAGGAGAACTTTAATGGCTAATTCATTCAAACAGATGACCAAATCTGGCGTTATTAAACGTACCGATACAGGGATGTTTATCAGCCTGGATCAAATCCATGTGCGTGAAGGTTTCAATAAGCGTGAAGACGACGAACGTACCCGCCAGGCTGATGATGACCTATTCAACTATCTGATGAACGGTGGTTCTGTTCCTCCGCTGGAGGTTATTGCTCGTGATGAAGGCGGTGTGTGGGTTGTTGAAGGTCACCGCCGTCGTCGCTGCTATGCGCGCTGCGCTGAAGCTGGAAAGCCAGTGGACCGCATTCACATCATGCCATTCAACGGTAACGATGTGCAGCGCCTGGCTCGCATCATGACCAGCAATAACCAGCTCCCTCTCTCTGATATGGAACAGGCAGCAGTTATTCAGGAGCTGCATAACGCCTTCAATCAGACTACCAGCGAGATCGCAAAACTGGTCAATAAATCAGTGGCCACGGTAGAGAAGTTGCTGCTCCTGAGCACGGCAAACCATGACGTTCAGCAGGAAGTTAAATCCGGTGCAGTGTCAGTCGATGTCGCGGTTGATCGCGTTTTGGAGTATGGCGAACAGGCCGGAAAAGTTCTCAAGCACGACAAAGCAGTGGCAGCTGCGCAGGGTAAAACGAAAGTTACCCGTAGCTCTATCGCACCGGAACTGAGCATAAAGAGCGCGCGCCGTTTCGTTGAATTGATGGCTCAGGCCACGATCAGCGATGAAGGTGTTTTCACTCTTGAAGGTGCTGCTCTGGCCGAAGCACTGTCGATTATGGACGAGCACAAAGCGATTGTGGAAGCGCGTGAAACATACCGCCTTTCACAACCAGTACCTGAAACAGAGGTGGTAGGAAAAACTCTTTACGTAAAGCTGGAAGGGATTGAGATCGGCACCGCACAAATCTATCGAGGAAAGAATGTCATCCTGAATGGGATCGTCACCAGCCAGTCAAAGGCTGTGGCCCACTTTGTTAAACAATACAAACTTCAGCAGGATACGAACACTGGAGAGGTTCAAGATGGCCTTAACAGTTTTTCAAACCGAAATCCTTTGCAGGAGGTCAGCCATGAGTCTTGACTGTGTACCCCTCTCTACTTACTGCAGGGACGCGGGGGAAACGGTAGAAGCCGTTAACAAACGGATACAAAGGGGGTTATGGAAGGAGGGAGTACATGTATTAAAAGTCGATGGCGTTAAAGAACGCTGGATTGACTTAACGGAGGTTTCAAAGTGGGCAAGAAAGAACAAGGATCATTATCTCTCCCAAGAGGAGTAACCATTCGCCAGCATAAAACTGGCGACACTCTGGTTATCACGTTCACATACAAAGGGGTTCTGTGCCGGGAGCCCCTCTCCAAAATGGAAGCAAACGCGCGCGGAGTGAAGTACGCCGAGCGCCTGCTCGGGGAGATACAAAACCAGATCGCCTGCGGCACATTCGATTATGCGAAATACTTCCCAAACTCCAAAAAACTGGAGCTTTTCGGGGTAGTAAAGAAAACCAAAAATATAAAGTCTTACCTGGACGAGTACCTGAAAATCTGCCAGAACCGCAACCTGTCCCCGTCGACTATCAACGGTTATGAAAAATGCCTGTCGGCGCTGTCAGCTCTGCATAAACTCCACGTGTCAGAACTGACGCCAGCGGTCCTTAAAAACTGGATAGCCAGCCGGAAAACAAAGCTGAAAACGACCAGGAATAACCTTTCGTTTCTGCGCAGCGCCATCGATGAAGCTGTTACGGATGGCCTGCTGACCATTAACCCGGTAACCCTCGTCAGCGCCAGCCGGTACCACGTGATCGACAGCAGCCCGAGCGCCGACGATTACGAGGTTGACCCGTTCACGCCAGCGGAGACCCTAGCCATTTACCAGAGCTGCAGGTACCCGGAATGGGAAAACCTGTTCCGCTTTGCTTTCAATACCGGTCTGCGGAGCTCAGAACTGTGCGCGCTGCGCTGGCCTGATCTCGACACCATCGCGAACACAGCCCACGTTCAGGCGGCCAGTGTCGTAGGAGTACTTAAAGGCACCAAGACAAAAGCCGGTACCCGTAAGGTGGAGCTGAATAGTGAGGCGCTGGCGGCCCTGCAGGCGCAGAAGCAATACACCTTTATGAAAAGTGAGTTCATATTCAGCGACCCGAAAACGGGAGAACCCTGGGCGAACGCCGACGCTATCCGTAAAAAAGCATGGGTGCCGACCCTGAAAAAAGCTGGCGTGCGCTACCGTAACCCGTATCAGACGCGGCACACATTCGCCACCAAGCATATTAGCCAGGGCGTTAACCTCTTCTGGCTTGCCGGACAGATGGGCCACAAAGGGCCGGAAATGATATTCCGCAACTATGGTAAATACCTGGCTGAATATGACGGTAAAACCGCGATTTCAGCCGCGCTGTAGCGGGGGAAATATTTCAAAATGTTGGACAGAATCAGGACGTTAGACAGACCTCAATATGCACGTAAAATGCACCTGAGGTATATCACAGTGAAAGAGTTGTTTATTTTCAATAAGTTAATTATCTTTCGGACGCGAGTTCAACTCCCGCCAGCCCACCAAAATTCTCCATCGGTGATTACCAGAGTCATCCGATGAAGTCCTAAGAGCCCGCACGGCGCAAGCCCTGCGGGCTTTTTTGTGCCCTCACTTTGTCCTCTAACTCGTTAAATCGGGAGGGCAAACTTTCACACTGTCTGAACCGTTCCTCATCTTTGCCACATATAAATGAAGTCATGATATTTGACTAAAACACAGGCCTGACTGATGCGGTTCCCAGCGTAGCTGGCGGCAACGTCCTATACCGACGAAACGGCTGGCAGATAAATGTTGCGTGCCAGCTTAAAGAGGAAAAAGACATCGCTCAGATTGCTCACGCCGCCGATCAGATGGCGAAAGGCTATCCGTGCCCGAAAATGCGCCCGGACCGCCTGCCGGTCGCTGACCCTACGACGGTATAGCCCCAGAAAGTGGCGGCTTTCCACCAGCGCATGCCTGACCAGCGCTCGTCTGACTGCACGGTACTGCGTCTGTATACTGAGCGCCAGAATATCGCCAATCACGTCTGAATAGCTGGCCGCACGGATATCATAATAGTCCGGGCGGTGCGTAATTGACGTCGGGTTATTCACCCAGAGATAATCCTGCCTGTCAGAGAAATAAAATCTACCGTCTGCGGCGGCAAGACGTATTGTCCAGAGAATATCCTTGTGGCTTTTCCCTTCCTGGAACCGCAGGCCATGCTCGCGAATATACGCTGAGCGTATTATCTGCAGCCACAGATAATGCGGCCACTCCCTGCGACTAACGCAAAGGCGTATCCACTGCTGGCCCGTGAGCGTCTGGCCGTAAGGCTGTCTGCGGTGAACGGAATGCCCCAGATGTCCGGCGCTGTCGGTATGTCGTGCATTGAACAGGACGACATCGGTCTGCGCTTCACGCGCAGCGCGCAGCCGCTTCTGCAGGAAATCTGCCGCAACATGGTCATCCGCATCCAGGAATACGACCCATTCACCGCGGTGCACCGCCAGTGCAGTATTTCGGGCAGCATACACGCCCTGATTGCCCTGACGGATGAGGATAAGCCGTTCATCAGTAATGGCGCTGAGCACCGTCCATGTTTCATCGGTTGAACCATCATCCACAACAATGATTTCAGTCCTGAGCGTTGTTTCGCCAAGCAGGGTATGGAGCAGAACTCCGATGCTGTCAGCCGCGTTGAAGGCAGGAATAATGACGCTAATATCGATGTTCATTTTCATTAAATAAAAGAAATGTAGTCAGGAGGAAACGTGAGCGCTGCACCCCATAAGGAGTAATAAACTGCCGGGTAAGAAACATTATGAGATCGAGCGTTTCCGTGATTTTCCTGCTGGCGCAGAGATTACTCTTTTTTCTCTGATTTCCAGGTTAACCGTCAATAAACAGTCGTCGCAGAATTCGTTATCGAGCCCGAAAATCCGGTCCAGTACGCCTCTTCTCTTGTTACATCTGGTACATCTTTTCATTTCATCACCCGATGTCACATTCCGGTGCCGTGCTCGCAGGGCATAAGAAAACCGCCCGCCAGGCGACAGGAAATGAATGAATAAACAACACGTTAAATGAATTTTTGAGAATTTATCACAGGCCCAACCGAACCGGGAAATTCATTCTGCAGATCAATTTTGGAAAATCGATCGATTTAATCGATCGATATCTACATCCTGTACTGGTGTACCGTTAACCCTGGTGCATAAAGGCAGGCCTGGTTTTTTTTTCGACCTCCTTCCAGGACGATCCCTATCAAGATTCGGGCATAAATTTCTTCTTTTCACCGGACGCTGAAATGAGCGTATCATCTGTACGCAGATGGCTTAATTCAGTAAGGGCAATCGGCTATTTCAGCAGCCAGAAGTGCATTGTGTTTCAGGAGTAACGTAAAGACCTGTCTCTTATACACATCTCCGAGCCCACGAG
>CAMKZP010000245.1 GCA_946477805.1 uncultured Enterobacter sp. | reverse complement strand
AACTGGTGCTGACCGAGTTTCTGGTGACGCGCGGCTGGCGCACGTTCCTCGACGCGAAGGGCGAGGCTAAAATTGCGGAAAACTTTAAGCGCTTTGCGGACATCCATCTTTCCCGTCATGCCGCCGAGCTGAAAACCACCTTTGCTTACCCGCTTGGCGATCGCTACGGCGATCAGCTTCCGCGTCTTTCGCGCAATATCGACAGCATGTTGCTGCTGTCCGGCGCTTATGAGGGCAAAGCGCAGGCCTGGCTGGAGAACTGGCAGGGGCTGAAGCACGCCATCGAAACTCGTCAGCACATTGAGATTGAGCATTTCCGTAACGAGGCCATTTCGCAGGAGCCGTTCTGGCTGCACAGCGGAAAACGTTAACTCTGGCAAGGAACCCTACAATGCCGCTTTCTTCGCAGTTAGAGCAGCACTGGCAGACCGTTTGCGAACGTCTGCCCGCGTCATTACCGGCGTCATCGTTAAGCGAGCAGGCCAAAAGCGTGCTCGTCTTCAGTGATTTTGTGCAGGAAAGCATTACCGCCCACCCTGACTGGCTGGCGGAGCTTGAACTTTCGCCGCCGCAGGCAGACGAGTGGCGGCACTATGCGGGCTGGCTGCAGGCCGATCTTGACGGCGTGGCGGATGAGGCAACGCTGATGCGCGTGCTGCGCCAGTTCCGCCGTCGGGTCATGGTGCGTATCGCCTGGGCGCAGTCGCTGGGGTTGGTTAGCGAAGAGAGCACGCTGCTGCAGCTGAGCGAGCTGGCGCATACGCTGATTGTCGCCGCGCGCGACTGGCTCTATGCCGCCTGCTGTAAAGAGTGGGGCACGCCGTGCAGCGAAGAGGGGGTTCCTCAGCCGCTGATGATTCTGGGCATGGGCAAGCTCGGCGGCTGCGAGCTGAACTTCTCCTCCGATATTGACCTTATTTTTGCCTGGCCGGAGAACGGCTCCACGCGCGGCGGCCGTCGCGAGCTGGACAACGCCCAGTTCTTTACCCGCCTCGGCCAGCGTCTGATCAAGGCCCTGGACCAGCCCACGCAGGACGGCTTTGTCTACCGCGTGGACATGCGCCTGCGTCCGTTTGGCGACAGCGGCCCGCTGGTGCTGAGCTATGCGGCGCTGGAAGATTATTACCAGGAGCAGGGCCGCGACTGGGAGCGTTACGCGATGGTCAAGGCGCGGATCATGGGCGACAGCGACGATGCCTGGGCCAACGAGCTGCGTGCGATGCTGCGCCCGTTCGTGTTCCGTCGCTACATCGACTTCAGCGTGATCCAGTCCCTGCGTAACATGAAGGGGATGATCGCCCGCGAAGTGCGCCGCCGGGGCCTGAAGGACAACATCAAGCTTGGCGCGGGCGGCATCCGCGAAATCGAATTTATCGTTCAGGTGTTCCAGCTTATTCGCGGCGGGCGTGAGCCTGCCCTGCAGTCCCGCTCGCTGTTACCGACGCTAAGCGCCATCGAGCAGCTTCATCTTCTGCCGGAAGGCGACGCGCAAACGCTGCGTGAGGCCTACCTGTTCCTGCGGCGTCTGGAAAACCTGCTGCAAAGCATCAACGACGAGCAGACGCAGACCCTGCCGGGGGATGAGCTGAACCGGGCGCGTCTGGCCTGGGGGATGCGCGTGGACGACTGGGCGGCGCTGACGGAAAAGCTGGACGCCCACATGGCGGGGGTTCGCCGCATTTTTAACGACCTGATCGGCGACGATGAGGGTGAATCCCAGGACGATGCCCTCTCCGAACACTGGCGCGAGCTGTGGCAGGACGCGCTCCAGGAAGATGACACCACGCCGGTGCTGACGCACCTGAGCGATGACGCCCGTCACCGCGTGGTGGCGCTGATCGCGGATTTTCGTCTCGAGCTGAACAAGCGCGCCATCGGCCCGCGCGGCCGTCAGGTGCTCGATCACCTGATGCCGCACCTGCTGAGCGAGGTCTGCTCCCGCCCCGACGCGCCGGTGCCGCTGTCGCGCATGATGCCGCTGCTGAGCGGAATTATCACGCGCACGACTTACCTTGAACTGCTGAGTGAATTCCCCGGCGCGCTCAAGCACCTGATTTCCCTCTGCGCCGCCTCGCCGATGGTCGCCAACAAGCTGGCGCGCTATCCGCTGCTGCTGGACGAACTGCTCGACCCGAATACGCTGTATCAGCCGACGGCGACCGACGCCTACCGCGACGAGCTGCGTCAGTACCTGCTGCGCGTGCCGGAGGAAGATGAAGAACAGCAGCTTGAGGCGCTGCGCCAGTTTAAGCAGGCGCAGATGCTGCGCGTGGCCGCGGCAGATATCGCCGGAACGCTGCCGGTGATGAAAGTGAGCGATCACTTAACCTGGCTGGCAGAGGCGATCATTGACGCCGTCGTGCATCAGGCGTGGGTGCAGATGGTGGCCCGCTACGGCCAGCCGAAGCATCTGGCCGAGCGCGAAGGGCGCGGTTTCGCGGTGGTTGGCTACGGCAAGCTCGGCGGCTGGGAGCTGGGGTACAGCTCCGATCTGGATTTAATCTTCCTGCACGACTGCCCGGCTGACGTGATGACCGACGGCGAGCGTGAAATCGACGGGCGTCAGTTTTATCTGCGACTCGCCCAGCGCATTATGCACCTGTTCAGCACCCGCACGTCGTCGGGCATTTTGTATGAAGTGGACGCGCGTCTGCGTCCGTCCGGGGCGGCCGGTATGCTGGTCACCTCGACGGAGTCATTCGCGGAATACCAGAAGAGCGAAGCCTGGACGTGGGAGCATCAGGCGCTGGTGCGCGCTCGCGTAGTGTATGGCGATCCGCAGCTCAAAACGCAGTTCGATGCCGTACGTAAGGATGTCATGACGACGGTGCGGGACGGCGCAACGTTGCAAACGGAAGTGCGGGAAATGCGCGAGAAAATGCGGGCGCATCTCGGCAACAAGCACCGCGATCGCTTTGATATTAAAGCCGATGAGGGCGGCATCACCGATATTGAGTTTATTACCCAGTATCTGGTGCTGCTGCACGCCCACGACAAGCCGAAGCTGACGCGCTGGTCCGATAACGTGCGCATTCTGGAACTGCTGGCGCAAAACGACATTATGGACGAGCAGGAGTCGCAGGCCCTGACGCGCGCCTACACCACGCTGCGGGATGAGCTTCATCATCTGGCGTTACAGGAACAGCCGGGCCACGTGGCGCTGGACTGTTTTGCTGACGAACGCGCGCAGGTATCGGCCAGCTGGCAGAAATGGCTGGTGGAGCCGTGCGTTACAAATCAAGTGTGATATTATCGCGCGCAAATTGTGAATCTTTCTGGAGTCAGGAATGAAAGTAACACTGCCAGAGTTTGAACGTGCTGGGGTTATGGTTGTCGGTGATGTGATGCTGGATCGCTACTGGTATGGGCCGACCAGCCGTATCTCTCCCGAAGCACCGGTGCCGGTGGTTAAGGTCGACACCATTGAGGAGCGTCCCGGCGGCGCGGCAAACGTGGCGATGAACATCGCTTCTCTGGGCGCGAATTCGCGTCTGGTGGGCTTGACCGGCATTGACGATGCGGCGCGTGCGCTGAGCAAGTCGCTGTCGGACGTGAACGTGAAGTGTGACTTCGTTTCTGTTCCGACGCACCCGACGATTACCAAGCTGCGCGTGCTGTCTCGCAACCAGCAGCTGATCCGCCTCGACTTTGAAGAAGGTTTCGAAGGCGTTGATCCTGAGCCGCTGCACGAGCGCATCAACCAGGCGCTGGGCAACATTGGCGCGCTGGTGCTGTCCGACTACGCTAAAGGCGCGCTGACCAGCGTGCAGACGATGATCCAGCTGGCGCGTAGCGCCAATGTGCCGGTGCTGATCGACCCGAAGGGCACCGATTTTGAGCGCTATCGCGGCGCGACGCTGCTGACGCCAAACCTCTCTGAGTTTGAAGCGGTGGCGGGCAAGTGTAAAACCGAGCAGGAGCTGGTTGAGCGCGGCATGAAGATCATCGCTGATTTCGATCTCTCTGCGCTGCTGGTGACCCGCTCCGAGCAGGGGATGACGCTGCTGCAGCCGGGCAAAGCGCCGCTGCATATGCCAACTCAGGCGCAGGAAGTGTACGACGTGACCGGCGCCGGTGACACGGTGATCGGCGTTCTGGCGGCGACGCTGGCGGCGGGGAATTCGCTGGAAGAGGCGTGTTACTTCGCTAACGCTGCGGCGGGGGTTGTTGTCGGGAAACTCGGTACCTCAACCGTTTCGCCAATCGAGCTGGAAAACGCGGTACGCGGTCGCGCGGATACCGGTTTTGGCGTGATGAGCGAAGACGAGCTGAAGGCGGCCGTTGCCGCAGCGCGTAAACGCGGTGAGAAGGTCGTCATGACCAACGGCGTGTTCGATATTCTGCATGCGGGCCACGTCTCGTATCTGGCGAACGCGCGCAAGCTGGGCGATCGCCTGATTGTGGCAGTAAACAGCGACGCGTCGACGAAGCGCCTGAAGGGCGAAACGCGCCCGGTGAACCCGCTGGAGCAGCGCATGATCGTGCTTGGCGCGCTGGAAGCGGTGGACTGGGTAGTGTCGTTTGAAGAAGACACGCCGCAGCGTCTGATTGCCGGTATTCTGCCTGACCTGTTAGTGAAGGGCGGCGATTATAAGCCGGAGCAGATTGCGGGCAGCGAAGAGGTCTGGGCCAACGGCGGCGAAGTGATGGTGCTCAACTTTGAGGACGGGTGTTCAACCACCAACATCATTAAGAAGATCCAGAAAGACAGTCAGTAAAAAACGGGCCGAATGGCCCGTTTTTTTCACCCTTTTCCTGTGGAAGAGGGCTGGGCTGAGGGCATTTGGCCGTACTTACGCCTGATCGTCCACCGGCGGAATGGCCGGAGCCGGCTTCACTTCTTCCGGCGTAGTGCGGTTTTCCAGCTCGTTCAGACGCTGTTCCAGCAGCGCCAGCTTCTCGCGGGTGCGCAGCAGAACCTGCGTCTGCACGTCAAACTCTTCGCGACTGACTAAATCAAGGCGAACCAGCTGCGCCTGCAGCGTCTGGCGGATTTTCTTCTCAACGTCATCACCAAACTCACGAATGCCTTTCGGCATGGACTCATGAACCTGACGCGCGATCTGCTCAATTTTCTTTGGGTCAATCATTGTCGTTTCCCTTGATGAAAAGGTGTTAGTGCCTATTGTAGCGCGTCATGCCGCGGGTTAAACAAAATTGTTTGAAGCTTATGCATTGCCCAGGGTAATCAATAGCGTTATAGTTATCTCGCTTATTCTCAGGGCGGGGCGAAATTCCCCACCGGCGGTAAATCAGCTTAACGCTGAAAGCCCGCGAGCGCTTTGGGTGAAAACCCAAAGGTCAGCAGATCCGGTGTAATTCCGGGGCCGACGGTTAGAGTCCGGATGGGAGAGAGTAACGATCCAGTCGGGCAAGGCCCGCTCACGTTATCTTTTTGCCGCTTATACGGCGCTCCTAAGACTGCCCTGATTCTGGTAACCATAATGTTAATGAGGTTTTTTTACCATGAATCAGACGCTACTTTCCTCTTTTGGCACTTCAACTCAACGTGTTGAACATGCACTGGATGCACTGCGCGAAGGCCGCGGTGTGATGGTGCTTGACGATGAAAACCGTGAAAACGAAGGCGACATGATTTTCGCCGCCGAAAACATGACCGTTGAGCAGATGGCGCTGACCATCCGTCACGGCAGCGGCATTGTTTGCCTGTGCATTAATGAAGACCGTCGCAAGCAGCTCGACCTGCCAATGATGGTTGAGAACAACACCAGCGCCTTTGGTACCGGCTTCACCGTGACCATCGAAGCGGCGCACGGCGTGACCACCGGTGTGTCTGCGGCTGACCGTCTGACCACCGTGCGTGCAGCGATTGCCGATGGTGCAAAACCATCCGACCTGCATCGTCCAGGCCACGTCTTCCCCCTGCGTGCGCAGGCGGGCGGCGTGCTGACTCGCGGCGGCCATACTGAAGCGACTATCGACCTGGTCACGCTGGCAGGCTTCAAACCCGCTGGCGTACTGTGTGAACTGACCAACGATGATGGCACCATGGCCCGCGCGCCGGAGTGCATCAC
>CAMKZP010000244.1 GCA_946477805.1 uncultured Enterobacter sp. | reverse complement strand
CAGTAAAACCAGATGCTGATACGGCGCTGCATCGCGACCGCCAGCCCGAAGATGGCCAGGGTGTGGAACGCCTGGTATTCAAGGCCGGTCTGGATCCAGCCCATTTCAACCACCCCTAAAGACTTGCTTAGCACATGCGCGCCAAAGGCACCCAGTGCGACAAAAATAAAGCCACTCACCGCGGCAAAAATCAGCATGAATCGGCTGGTCATGTTTCGGTCCTAAAGTGATGCGTGCCCGGCACGCAAAAAGTTATTGTTCATACCTGAAGCGGAATTTTTCTTGCTCGTTTGCCGCTTTGGACAGTATCCACTGCCTGAAGGCGGCTATTTTACCCAGTTCTGCCTGACTGTCATGACAAACCAGATAAAATGCATTCTTGCTGACCAGAACATCATTAAAAGGGCAAACCAGACGGCCTGCCTCAATTTCGGACTGCGCCATAACGTTATTTGCCAACGCCACGCCCTGTCCGTGAATAGCAGCCTGTAACACCATGGCGCTGTGGCTGAAGATGGGTCCCTGCTGCACGTTTATATGACTCAGACCTAACTGGCGGGTATAAGTTTGCCAGTCGCGGCGAGAAGCATCATGCAAAAGCGTATGTTTCGCTAAATCGGCGGGAGTCTTCAGCGCCTTTTCGCCCGTCAGCAATAATGGCGAGCAGACCGGCAGCAGATATTCTGCGTATAATTTTTCAACGCGCAAGCCCGGCCAGTTGCCGCGGCCATAAAAAATCGCGACATCCACATCGTCTGCCAGCTTATCTTCCTGACGGTCCACCGCCTGGATCCTGACGTCGATTCCCGGATAAGCTGAGTTAAAGCTTGAGAGCCTCGGCACCAGCCACTGAATCGCAAAACTGGGCAATAAACTGACGGTGAGCGCCCCTTTTGCACTGCGCGCCTGCAGCTTGCGCGTGGCTTCCGTAAGCTGGGAAAAAATCTCTTTAATATCCTGAAAATAGCTTTGGCCTTCTTCGGTCAGCAGCAGCGAACGGTTGCGCCGACGGAACAGCTTAAGGCCCAGAAAATCCTCAAGAGACTTGATTTGGTGACTTACTGCGGCCTGAGTCACAAAAAGCTCATCTGCTGCGCGAGTGAAGCTCAGGTGACGTGCTGCTGCATCAAAAACACGTAATGCGTTAAGGGGGGGCAATCGCTTTGACATGGTTATCAGGCTTAGATGTTAACGGGATTTAACATATAGGAAACAACGTTTAACCTATTAGTTTTTTTTATCTGAGCCATTATAATTTGTCCGTTGAGGAACTACCAGCAAATACCTATAGTGGCGGCACTTCCTGAGCCGGAACGAAAAGTTTTTTGGAATGCGTGTTCTGAAGGGCTTTTGGCTTACGGTTGTGATGTTGTGTTGTTGTGTTTGCAATTGGTCTGCGATTCAGACCACGGTAGCAACGCTACCAATTTTTCACTTCCTGTACATTTACCCTGTCTGTCCATAGTGATTAATGTAGCACCGCCAATTTGCGGTGCTTTTTTTTGCTTATCGAACTGTTAATGCTCGATTTCTTTCATCTCTTTCACATCCGTGCGGTTGATCTGCTGCTTGTTCCCGTTAGCATCTTTGTATGAAATCATTCCGGTATCATTGTCGGTAGTCGGTTTCCCTTCCGAAACGATAGAACGACCATCATTAGTGTGCATCACGTAGTTATTACCAGAACAGGCGCTCAGGGCAAAGGTAAACGCACAGGCAGAAAGAATTGCAGCTGTCTTATTCATGATTATTCTCCTTTAGCAATTAATGCTATTCAAACCTCGATTTATAACAGGCTAAAACATCCGCCTAACACTATTTAGCATAACCTGCTTTTCTGAGGTCGCCAGGATATGCAGACGAATCTGATAGATATCAACCTCCTTGCCCTGCCGTTCAAATTGCGCGACGATCTGTCTATCGACATGAGGAATTCCATGAACGCTTTCAGTCCTGCGCAGTTTCGCGCACAGTTCCCGGCGCTGGCCGATGCCGGCATCTACCTTGATAGCGCCGCCACGGCGTTAAAGCCACGGGCGGTTATCGAGGCAACAAACCAGTTTTACAGCCTGAGTGCGGGCAACGTACATCGCAGCCAGTTTGCCGAAGCGCAGCGCCTGACCGCGCGCTATGAGGCGGCACGCGATCGGGTTGCACGGCTGATAAACGCCGAAAGCGGAAAAAATATCGTCTGGACGCGCGGCACTACCGAGGCCATCAATATGGTGGCGCAATGCTATGCACGCCCGCTGCTGCAGCCGGGAGATGAAATCATCGTCAGCGAGGCCGAACACCACGCAAACCTGGTCCCCTGGCTGATGGTCGCAGAGCAAACGGGGGCGCGCGTGGTGAAGCTCCCGCTGGGCGCTGATTTTCTGCCGAACGTGGCGCGCCTGCCTGAGCTGATCACCTCCCGCAGCCGTATTCTGGCGCTGGGTCAGATGTCCAACGTCACCGGCGGCTGTCCGGATCTGGCTCGCGCCGTAGAGATTGCCCATGCCAGCGGCGTGGTGGTCATGGTTGACGGCGCGCAAGGGGTGGTGCATTTTCCGGCGGATGTGCAAAAGCTCGATATCGATTTCTACGCTTTCTCAGGACACAAGCTTTACGGGCCAACCGGTATCGGGGTCCTGTACGGCAAGCCCGATCTGCTGGCGCAAATGACGCCGTGGCTCGGGGGCGGCAAGATGATTACCGAGGTGACCTTCGACGGCTTCAAAACCCAGGACGTGCCCTATCGCCTGGAGGCCGGCACGCCGAACGTGGCGGGCGTCATCGGCCTCAGCGCGGCGCTGGAGTGGCTGGCCGAAACCGACGCTGTTCAGGCTGAGAGCTGGAGCCGGGGGCTGGCTACGCTTGCAGAAGAAGAGCTTAAAAAACGCCCGGGGTTCCGCTCGTTCCGCGTGCAGGACTCAAGCCTGTTAGCCTTTGATTTCGCAGGCGTTCATCATAGCGATATGGTGACGTTGCTTTCCGGGTATGGTATCGCCCTGCGCGCCGGGCAGCACTGTGCCCAGCCGCTGCTGGCGGCTCTTGGCGTGAGCGGTACGCTGCGCGCATCCTTCGCACCGTACAATACAAAAAGTGATGTCGAGGCGCTGGTGAGCGCCGTTGACCGCGCTCTGGAACTCCTGGTGGATTAATGACTGACTCAGCTCTGGCCGTACACCCGTTCGGCACCGCAATTACCGAAGAGACGTTAAAACAGACCTTCGCGCCGCTCACCCAGTGGGAGGATAAATACCGCCAGCTGATCCTGCTCGGCAAGCAGCTCCCTGCCCTGTCAGACGCGCTGAAAGCGCAGGCAAAAGAGATCCCGGGCTGTGAAAACCGCGTCTGGCTGGGGTTCAGGGTATCCGGTGGGAAGATGCACTTTTTTGGCGACAGCGAGGGGCGCATTGTTCGCGGCCTGCTGGCGGTACTGTTGACCGCCGTGGAAGGAAAAAGCGCCGCCGACCTGTTGGCGCAGTCTCCGCTGGCGTTGTTCGAGGAGCTGGGGCTGCGTGCGCAGCTGAGCGCCTCGCGCGGCCAGGGCCTGGTCGCGCTCAGCGACGCGGTACAAAACGCAGCACGTCAGGCGCTGGCCTGACGCTCCGCCTTCGCCATCATCTTCTTCAGGGCGTGTGAGACCGCCACAAAGCCAAAGGTGGCGGTCACCATGGTGGCCGCACCAAACCCTGAGGCGCAATCCATCCGCTTTGGCCCTTCCGCCGTGCTTTTCATCGCGCATACCGAGCCGTCAGCCTGCGGGTAAACCAGCGCTTCGGTCGAGAACACGCAGTCAACGCCCAGCTTGCCTTTGCTGTTTTTCACCACGTTAAAATCGTTTTTTAAACGCTCGCGCAGCTTGGCGGCGAGCGGATCCTGAATCGTTTTCGCCAGATCGGCGACCTGGATCTGCGTAGGATCGATCTGCCCGCCCGCACCGCCGGTCGTCACCAGTGGAACTTTATACCGGCGACAGTATGCGATCAGCGCCGCTTTTGGCCGCACGCTGTCAATGGCGTCAATCACGTAGCTGTAGCCTTTACTCATATACTCCGCGACGTTATCCGCCGTCACAAAGTCATCAATGACGGTTATCCGGCATTCCGGATTGATCAGGCGAAGGCGCTCCGCCATCACCTCAGACTTCGCCAGGCCGACGCTATCGCGCAGGGCGTGGATCTGGCGGTTGGTATTGGTCACACAAACGTCATCCATATCAATCAGCGTGATCGCGCCTATGCCCGTTCTCGCCAGCGCTTCCGCCGCCCAGGATCCCACGCCGCCGATGCCAACGACGCAGACGTGTGCATCTGCAAACAGCTGCAGGGCATTTTCACCATATAACCGTGCCGTGCCGCCGAAACGCTGACGCCAGGCATCGCTGATTACCACAGACATAAAACCTCAGATGTAAAAAGGGTGAGGTTTTCCTCACCCTGAATATGAATCCGTATTGCGCTCAGAATACCATAGTCAGCCGCTGAATACGTTGCCGCTCGTGGCTGCGGTTTTCAGCACCCAGACGCGCCCATAATGGTTATACCAGCCTGCCCGATGGCCTGCATCCGGGCCAATCCCCTGATAAATATCGAAGTGCTGGCCTTTAATGGCGCCGCCCACGTCCAGCGCCACCATCAGACGTAGCTCGTACTGGCCGCTAAATTTGCCGTTGTTGTCCAGCACGGGGACTTCTGCAAGCAGCGTGGTGCCCGCGGGAATAATAGAACGATCGGATGCCACCGAGGCGCGGCCAATCAGCGGTACCGCGCTTGCTCCTTTCACCGGGGCAAAGTTTTGCGGCTTAAAGAAGACGAACGACGGGTTCTGCTCCAGCAGCTCACGTACTTCGGCTTCGCTGTGCTTTTCGCCCCACTCGCGGATCGCCTGCATCGACATATCCTCTTTCTTCACCTCACCGCGGTCGATCAGCACCTTACCGATGCTGCGGTAAGCATGGCCGTTTTTACCCGAGTAGCTAAAGAAGTTGAGAGGCGAACCGTCGCCAAAATCAATGTAGCCGCTGCCCTGCACGTCCATGATGAAGTTATCCATCAGCGAGTTGCTGTAGGCCAGGATATAGCTGTCACTGAGCGCGCCGGAGTAAATCTCAGCGCGTGACGGCAGGCGGCCACGTTTTGGCGGCATGCGGTAAATCGGGTACTGGAACTCGCCCTGACGAGTGTGGCGCGCCTGAACGACCGGCGTGTAGTAGCCTGTAAACTGGACGTTGCCGTAATTATCCGCCCCTTCCATCTGCCAGGCATCAATACCAAACTGGCGCATGTTGCGCGTATCGCCGCCCGCGCGCAGCCAGTCCTGTACCGCGCTATAAACGTTGTTCTGCGAGCCATACAGGCGCGGCGAGGCATTGCGGATCTGATAGACCTGCTCGGAGAAGTCTCCGGCGTTAATGGGTGCGCCCACGGCATCAGGCTGGTTAACTAAAGAGAAAGGCTGGGATAACTTCCCGTCTTTATACTGTTGACCGCGATCGGTCGGTTTAGAAGAGCAGGCCGCAAGAATAGCTACCATTGCGCCTGTCATCAGATACTTCGCCCAACGTCCTTTCATTATATCTCGTCTTTAAGTTGCCCTTATCCGCGTGATGAAGATAACAAACCGCCAGGGCTAATGAAATGCAATCACATGCCCTTTGGCAAATTTTGCGTAAAAAGTAGTCCAGATACGGCTAGAGCGTTCACTTTGCATACAAAATCATGATTTATGTGAAAAAGGGGTTGCATCACAAACCTATCCGAGTATAGTGCGCATCCACGGACGCGGGGTGGAGCAGCCTGGTAGCTCGTCGGGCTCATAACCCGAAGGTCGTCGGTTCAAATCCGGCCCCCGCAACCAATTAAAATTTGATGAAGTATCTTCTACGGCTGTAGAAGTTTTTGCGAAGTCGTTCGAAGCACAGCAAGATGGCGCAGTGAATCCTTAGAAACTGACTCCAGTAAGTCACTGAGGTGAACGAGGAAAGCCAGCGCAGATGTGGTTTGAAATACGAAGCAAAAAGACGGACGCGGGGTGGAGCAGCCTGGTAGCTCGTCGGGCTCATAACCCGAAGGTCG